>NZ_BAAAEP010000001.1:112013-343715 GCF_039523075.1 Caenispirillum bisanense | reverse complement strand
TCGGGGGGCGGCCGGCGGCGGCGGCGGCGGCGCGCCGACGGCGGCCCGCACGCGCTCCTGCACCGGCGGCGGTGCCCCCAGCCCGCCGATGGGGCGGTCGTCATCGGATCGGTGCTGCCACAGCACCGACGACAGGCACAGGTTGCGCTGGCACGGCAGATCGATGTCGCGGATGACCTCGCCGCGGGTCATGGTGGCGACGCGGTTGACGCAGTTCTCCAGCTCGCGGACGTTGCCGGGGAAGTAGCAGGACTGGAACACCTGCATCACCTCCGGCGCCATGGCCAGGGCGCGGCCGTTTTCCTCGTTGAAGCGGGCGAGGAAGTGCTGCACCAGCGGCGGGATGTCGTCCTTGCGCTCGCGCAGGGCCGGCAGGAACACCGGCACCACGTTGATGCGGTAATAAAGGTCGGCGCGGAAGTCGCCCTTGGCGACCGCCTCTTCCAGGTTCTTGTTGGTGGCGCAGACGAGGCGCACGTCCACCTTCAGGGTGCGGGTGCCGCCGACCCGCTCGAACTCGCCTTCCTGCAGCACGCGCAGCAGCTTGGCCTGGAAGGAGGGGGAAATCTCGCCGATCTCGTCCAGGAACAGGGTGCCGCCGGAGGCCTGCTCGAACCGCCCCTTGCGTTCCTGGGTGGCGCCGGTGAAGGCGCCCTTCTCGTGGCCGAACAGTTCGGATTCCAGCAGCGTTTCCGGCAGCGCCGCGCAGTTGACCTTGACGAAGGGCTTCTCGCTGCGCGGGCTGAGGTAGTGGACGGCGCGGGCGATCAGTTCCTTGCCAGTGCCGCTCTCGCCGCGCAGCAGGACGGTGGAGCGGGTGGGCGCCACCTGCTGGATCTCGGCGAAGACCCGGCGCATGGCGGCGCTGTCGCCGATGATGTTGCCGATCGCCAATTCTTCCTGCGCGGCATCAACGCCTTCGCGCAAGCGCTTCTCAAGCTTCGTCTTTTCCGCCATCAGCAGTTCGCGGTCGCTGGCCACCGTGTCGTGCAGGCGGATGGTCTGGCCGACTAGGTTGGCGACCATGGTGAGGAAGCGGACATCCGACTCGAACTTGAAGTGGACGTCGGTCTCCCATTCCCGCTCGATCGACAGCATGCCCTGCGACTCGCCGTTGATCTTGATGGGCACCGCGATGATGGAGATGACGTCGCCGGCTTCCGCGTCGGCGTGCGACAGGTACTCGGCAAAGGCCGGATCATCCACCGCGTTGCCGACCACCATGGGCACGCCGGAGCCCAGAACCCGGTCGATGACGACAGGCGGGAACTGGCACAGGCCGTTCTGCAGCGCCTGCCGCGACAGGCCGGAGGCGGCGACGATGCGCACGGGCGCCGTCTTCTGCCGCCGCAGGGCAATGATGCCCCGGCGCATCTGCAGATAGGAACTCAGCAGGTTCAGCACGTCATGCAGCGATTTCTCCAGATCCAGCGAGGACCCGAGAATCTTGCTGATCTCATAAATACTTATGAGGGACAGTGCGTCTCCGCCGGTGGCATCGTGCTTCATCCGCCCCACCCTCCCGAACGGCCCTTCGCCAACCACTGCGACAGTATATGAGACTTGTGTGCGATGCAGCAACCAGACACTTTGTGCATGTAGCCTTATCCCATCGCAGGGTGGGCGTATACTGCGCCGCCAAAGTTCAACCGGCGGTAAAACAAGGGGTCTGTCCTTGCACTGTTTGGGCCCGACGCCAGCGGCAAAACAACCCTCGCGACGCACGGCACCCCGATTACTACGATGTCTTCGTGGGCTGCAATACCAAGGGCGCGGTTCATCCTCCCAAAAGCCGCGGCCCCTTGCCTTTTGATCACTTCCCGCGCAGGATCGAAGGGCGTCGGAGAACCGAGCAAGCAGCGGGCTGGGGGCGGCCTGCAGGATAGAGGGGTGTCCATGTCGTCAGAATCCGAGATCGAGCGGCTGCGTGCGCAACGGTCGCGGTTCATCGCCTTCGCCTTCGCCGGCAACGACGTGCTGCTGGAACTGGACGAGGATGCCAGCGTCAGCTATTGCGCCGGCACGGTGGAGCAGATGTTCGGCCAGGCGCCGAAGACGCTGAAGGGAACTCCCATCCACGACCTGATCGCCGACCGCGACATGCTGATGCTGGACGAGCTGTTGCTGCGCCTGCGTCGCACCGGCCGGCTGGACCGCATCCCGCTGTATTTCCAGGGTCCGGGCGGCGAGCAGCGCCTCAGCCTGTCGGCCATCCTGCTGCCCGAGACGCCGGACGCCACCTACATCACCCTCACCCACATCAAGGGCCTGGCGGCGCTCGGCGTGCCGGAGGTGGCGAAGGCCCCCATGGCGGTGGACAGCTTCGCCGCCAAGGTGAAGGACAAGATCCGCGGCGGCGAGGCGGATGACGCTCAGCTCACCCTGCTCGACCTCACCCCCGACAAGCTGGGCGACCTGCCGGCCGACCGCGCCGAGCAGTTCATGGACTCGGTGATGGACTACCTGCGCGCGTGGTCCGTCGGCGGCGACGGCGTCGGGCGGCTGGAGAACGGCTCCCTCGGCGTGCTGCACGACGGCGGCCTGAAGCAGGACGACATCTCCCGCAAGGTCAACGACATGCTGGCGGTGTTCGACCCCTCGGCCGCGCCCATCGACCTGAAGGCGGCGACGGTGCAGGTGGACGGCGGCGACCTGTCGGACGAGGATCTGTCGAAGGCGCTGGTCTACACCATCAACTCCTTCGTGCGCGGCGACACGGTCGGGCGCGATCTCGGCTCCATCAGCCAGGGCTACAAGGCGGCGATGGAGGAGACGCTGGGCAAGGTCGCCACCTTCCGCCGCGCCGTCGGCCAGAACCTGATGCTGGTGTTCCAGCCCATCGTCGACCTCGCCACCTGGCAGGTCCATCATTACGAGGCCCTGGCCCGCATCGACAACGGCGAACGGCTGATCCCCCCTGCCCGCCTCATCGGTTTCGCCGAGGAATTCGGCGTGGTCGAGGAAATGGACATGGCGGTGATGCAGCGGGCGCTGACCATCCTGCGGGAAAACCGCGGCATCCGCTCCGGCGCCAAGATCGCCGTCAACCTGTCCGGCCGGTCGGTGGCCAGCGACCGTTTCTGCGCCGACCTGTTCAAGATGCTGCACGCCGACGAACACCTGATGCCGCGCCTGATGTTCGAGGTGACGGAAAGCCACGAGATGCACGACCTCGCCCGCGCCAACCAGGTGCTGCGCAAGATGCGCCACCTGGGCTGCCCGGTGTGCATCGACGACTTCGGCGCCGGCGCCGCCGCCTTCCCCTACCTGAAGGCGCTGGAAGTGGACTATGTGAAGATCGACGGCAGCTACATCCGCGATGCCTTCCACACCCGCCACGGCCGCCCCTTCCTGCGCGCCATCGCCGGCCTTGCCCGCGACCTTGGCATGCAGTGCATCGGCGAGATGGTGGAGGATGCCGACACCATGTGGCTGCTGCGCGAACTGGGCATCGGCTACGGCCAGGGCTGGTTCTTCGGCAAGCCGTCGCCGGACGTGTCGCGCTTCAACCTGGTGAACCAGCCGAGCCGTACCAGCCAGCGCGTCGTCACCGCCCCCTGATCCGCTCGCAACCCCTGCCCCGGCCGCCGGTGTTGGTGCCGTAGGAGACGGCATCGGCACAGGGAACGACGGAACCATGAAGATGGCAACGGCTAAGGCAACCGCTCGGGCAGCGATCCGGACCCTTCTGGCGACCACCCTGCTGGCAGCGGCGTCCGTGGCCGCCGTGGCGCAGCAGGACGGGCTGGACCTGGACGCCGCCCGCGCCACGGCGCTGGAGCTGGTCAACGCCTCCCGCGCCGAGCATGACCTGCCGCCGCTGTCCACCACGCCGCCCCTGGCCGAGGCCGCCCAGGCCCATGCCGAGGACATGCTGCGGCGCGACTACTATGCCCATCGCTCGCCCGAAGGCGACACGGTCATGGATCGCTACCTGGCGGCCGGCGGCACCACCGCCAAGGGCGTGGCGGAGAACATCGCCCGCTGCGACGGCTGTCCGCCGGCCGTGGATCGCGCCCGCCTGCAACAGCTGCACACCGGCTGGATGGAAAGCCCTGGCCATCGCCGCAACATCCTGGACGCCGGCAAGACCCACTTCGGCTTCGGACTGGCGGCCGGCGACAGTGACGGCGGCGAGGGCGGCGGCGGCCTGTTCGCCGTGCAGACCTTCGCCGGCCCCGGCGAAACCGGCGGCGAGGAACTGGCCGCGCCCGATCTGGCCCAGGCGGCGGTGGAGCGGGTCAACACCCTGCGCCAGGAGGCCGGCACCCCGACGCTGGAGGCGGCTCCCGACCTCACCGCCGCGCTGGCGGACGCCCTGCCGGCCGAAGACCTGGGCGACGCCGACCTGCAGTCGCTGCTCGCCGACCCCACCGCCCTGGTGCCGGCGGAGCGGCGCGGCAGCTGGCGGAGCTTTTCGGTGGTCGCCGGGCGCTGCGGCGGCTGCGGCGTGGCGGCGACGGCGGAGGATGTGGACCGCTTCGTCGACCAGTGGCTGGAGAGCGGCCGCTACCGCGATACCCTCACCGACCGGCGCTTCACCCACCTCGCCTTCGCCGTTGCCGCCGACGGCAGCGGCCGCAAGGTGGCCATCGCCATCCTGGCCGGCGGCTGACGGACGAAGGGCGGCACCGGCCGCGCCGGCACCGCCCCTCGCCTTCACTCTTCACGCGGCAGCGGATTACTGCGGCACGTCGCCGGCCGCCTTCTTCGCCATGTCGCGCAGGACGAACTTCTGGATCTTGCCGGTGGAGGTCTTCGGCAGCTCGATGAACTGCACCTCGCGCGGGCACTTGTAATGGGCGAGATGCTCGCGGCAGAAGGCGATCAGTTCCTCGGCGGTGGCGGTGGTGCCGTCCTTCAGCTCCACATAGGCCAGCGGCGTTTCGCCCCACTTGGCATCGGGCTTGGCGACCACCGCCGCCATGTTGACCGCCGGGTGCTTGTGCAGCACGCCTTCGACCTCGATGGAGGAGATGTTCTCGCCGCCGGAGATGATGATGTCCTTGGAGCGGTCCTTCAGTTGGATGTAGCCGTCGGGGTGCATGACGCCCAGGTCGCCGGTGTGGAACCAGCCGCCGGCGAAGGCCTCGGCGCTCGCCTTGGGGTTCTTCAGGTAGCCCTTCATGACGATGTTGCCGCGCATCATCACCTCGCCGATGGTCTCGCCGTCGGGCGGGGTTTCCTGCATGGTCTCCGGGTTCATGACCGTCAGGCCTTCCTGCACCACATAGCGCACGCCCTGCCGGGACTTCAGGCGGGCCTGCTCGTCGGCCGGCAGGTCGCTCCATTCGTCCTTCCACACGCAGACGGTGGCCGGGCCGTAGGACTCGGTGAGGCCGTAGACGTGGGTGACGTTGAAGCCGTCGCGCTGCATGGCCTCCAGCACGCTGGCCGGCGGCGGGGCGGCGGCGGTCATGACGTTGACCTTGTGGTCGAACTGCCGCTTGTCGGCCGCCTTGGCGTTGATGAGGAAGCCGAGCACGATGGGCGCGCCGCAGAAGTGGGTAACCTTCTCGTCGGCGATGGCGTCGAAGATGGTCTTGGCGGACACGCGCCGCAGGCACACGCTGGTGCCGCCGATGATCGGCAGCGTCCAGGGGAAGCACCAGCCGTTGCAGTGGAACATGGGCAGCGTCCACAGGTACGTGGCGTGGTAGGGCATGCCCCAGGTCACCACGTTGGACATGGCGTTGAGATAGGCCCCACGGTGGTGATAGACGACACCCTTGGGGTTGCCCGTGGTGCCCGAGGTGTAGTTGAGCGCGACCGCCTCCCACTCATCCTCCGGCCAGCGCCACTCGAAGGTCTCCTCGCCCTCGGCCAGCAGCGCCTCGTAATCCTTCTCGCCGATCAGCTCGCCGATGCCGCCGGCCTCGGGGTCGTCGATGTCGATGACCGGGATGCTGCGGCCGAGCTTCGCCAGCGCGTCCTTCATGGTGCGGCTGAACTCGCGGTCGGTAATCAGCAGCTTGGCCTCGCCGTGGTCGAGGATGAAGGCCAGCGCCTCGGCGTCCAGGCGGATGTTGAGCGCATTGATCACCGCGCCGACCATGGGAATGCCGAAGTGGCACTCGTAAAGCTCCGGCGTGTTGGCCGCCATCACCGCCACCGTGTCGCCGAAGCCGATGCCGCGCTTGGCCAGGGCGGAGGCCAGCCGGCGGCTGCGGGTGGCGGTCTCCTTCCAGGTATAGCGGCGGGCACCGTGGATCACCGACGGTCGATCCGGCCAGACCTGGGCTGCGCGGTCGAGGAACTGGATCGGAGTGAGCGCCACATGGTTGGCGGCGTTCTTGTCCAGATCACGCAGATAGGGGCTGGCAGCGGACATGGGAACTTCCTTGCGCTGATGAGGGTCAAAGCGTTGCGGATGCTACCCGGTCGGCCCGAAGGCGACAACTGAAACACGCACTTGCCAGACCTGCCTGCAATGCGCAGGATGCGGCCTTTCGCCCCCTGGGGCGCGATGCCCTGCCGCCGCCGGTGGACCATGCCCGCCTTGTCGTCCCTGTCGCCGTTCCGCCTGCCGCCGGGCGCGCGCCTGTCGCTGTTCTATGCCGCCCTGTTCACCGTCGTGGGCGTGCAGCTGCCCTACTGGCCGCTGTGGCTGCAGGCGCAGGAGGTGACGCCGGGGCAGATCGGCATCCTGCTGGCGGTCGGGTTCTGGGCCAAGGTGCTGGCGAACCCGCTCATCGGCCGCGCAGTCGATGTCTACGGCCGTCGGCGGGGGCCGATGATCGTGCTGGCGACGGTGGCGCTGCTGGCCTATGCCCTGTTCGCGGTGGCCGACGGCTTCGCGGCCCTGCTGGTGCTCAGCATCCTCAGCACGGCGGCCTTTGCGGCGCTCATGCCGCTGGGGGAAAACGTAACTCTTCTAACAGCTTATGAGAAGAGGCTCGACTACGGTCGCATCCGGCTGTGGGGGTCGCTCACCTTCATCGGCGGGTCGCTGCTGGGCGGGCGGCTGCTGCTCGACCTGCCGGTGGACGTGATCCTGTGGGCGATCCTCGGCGGCCTCGGGCTCACCATCGGCGCCTGCGTGCTGCTGCCCGACGTGCGCACCCGCAGCGCCGCCGACGACGCCCCGCCGCCGCCGCTGGCACCGCTGCTACGGCAGCCGGCGGTGATCACCTTCCTGGCCGCCGCCGCGCTGCTGCAGGCCAGCCACGCCGCCTACTACGGCTTCGCCACCCTGCACTGGCGCGCCGCCGGCCTGTCGGAAGCGCTGATCGGCGTGCTGTGGGCCATCGGCGTGGTAGCGGAAATCGTGCTGTTCGCCTTCGGCAACCGGGTGGTGGAGCGGTTCGGCCCGGCCCGCCTGCTGCTGCTGGGCGGCGCCGGCGGAGCATTGCGGTGGAGCGTGCTGGCGCTCACCACCAGCCCGTGGCTGGTGGCGCCGGTGCAGACCCTGCACGCGCTCACCTTCGGCGCCATCCACCTGGGGGCCATGCACTTCATCGCCCGCGCCGTGCCGCCGGAGTGTTCGGGGCGGGTGCAGGCGATCTATTCCTCGGTGGCGCTGGGCGCCGGCATGGGCCTCGCCATGGGCCTCACCGGCCGCCTGTTCGAAACCGGCGGCGGCACGGCCGCCTTCGCCGCCATGGCCGGCCTCAGCGTGGCGGGCATGGCGGTCGCGCGCCTGCTCGCCGCCCGCTGGACTGGCGGACGGCTGCCGGTGACGTCGAAGTAAGGGAGACGGAAGGCCCGCCGCCTCAGGCGGCGTCCTCCTCGCGGGAGGCCTTGCTGCTGCCGGAGGTGACGTAGGCGATGGCCGCGTGCTCGGCGCAGTAGGGCTTGCCGGCCAGGGCCGGCTTGCCGCAGAAGTGGAAGCCCGGCTCGCGCGGGTCGCCGATGGGCCAGCGGCAGGTGTGGGCGGCCAGATCGACCAGCGACGGCACCGGATCGGGCTTCTTGGCCGGCGCCTCGGGCTTGGCGGCCTTGCGGGTGCGTTTGATGGGCGAGGGCCGCCCCTTCAGACCCAGGCGGTGCGCCTTGCCCACCACCGCGTTCTTCGATACCCCCAGCCGCTTGCCGATTTCACCGGTGGTCAGCCCCTCGGCCCAAAGGCTCTTGAGAAGCTCGATCCGCTCGTCGTTCCAGACCATTGATCCCCAGCCTCGCAGAAATCCGTTTAACGAATACCGGTCGCCCCAGGGGATGGTAGCCGCAAAGCGCATCCCGCGCAACGAGCGGTAAGGGAGATTCTGCAGCACGCGCCGGAAGGTGTTGGTGCGACGCCGTTCCTGCCCCTTCCGCTCCCCGCGCCGGCCACCCCTTGCGGCCGCCGGCCGGGTCAGGCCGCCTGCTCGGCCCGTCCGATCCCGTCCGCCGGGTCGGTGGCGGCGTCACCCCGCCCGCCAGCCGCCACGGCGGCGGGCGCGCCGCCGGCCGCGGCCTCCGGCAGGGTGGCGCGCACCAGGGTGAAGGTGAGGCAGGCGCCGGCGCCGTCGGGGGCCGGCTCGGCCACGATGCTGCCGCCGTGACGCTCCACGATGCTGCGGCAGATGGCCAGCCCGATGCCGCTGCCCTCGGCTCCGCCGCCGGGGTTGAGGCGGCGGAACGGCAGGAACACCGCCTCGCTGAACTCCGGTGGGATGCCGATGCCATTGTCGATGATGCTGAAGCGCACCAGCGGCCCCTGCTCCATCCAGTCCACCCGCACCACCGGCGGTAGCCCCTGGCGGCGATAGGAGAGGGCATTGCCGATGAGGTTCTGGAACAGCCGCACCAGCTGGCCGCGGTCGCCCAGCACCGGCGGCGCCCCCTCGGTCACCACCACCTCGGCATGGGCGTCCTGGATGGCGATGGTCAGGTTGCGCACCGCCTCGGCCACCAGATCGGCGCTGGCCTCGGGACGGAACTCGCTGCCACGGGTACGCACCCGCGACAGGTCCAGCAGGTCGCTCACCATGCGCGACATGCGCTCGCCGCCGCTGATGGCGTAGTCGATGAAGCGGCGGGTATCCTCGTCCAGGGCCGCCGCGCCGGCGCGGCGCTTCACCAGCATGAGGAAGCTGACCACCGACCGCAGCGGCTCCCGCAGGTCGTGGGAGACGATATGGGCGAACTGCTCCAACTCGCGGTTGGACCGCTCCAGGTTGGCCGACTGATCGTGCAGCAGGGCATTGGCGGCGGCCAGTTCGCGCGTCTTGGCCGCCAGCAGGGAGTCGAACCGGCGGGCCCCGAAGTGGAAGGCCGCCAGCACCGATAGCATCACCACCGCATAGGCGACGACGCCGAACACCACCTCCTTCAGCCGGTCGGCGCGGAAGGCGGCCACCAGCGGGGTGGCGTCGTTCCAGAACACCACCGCGCCCACCGGCGCCAGGGAGGCATCCCGGGTGCCGCGGAAGTCGCGCAGCGGGAAGTGGGAGAGCGCGACGGCGCCGCCCTCATACTCCAGCAGCTGGGTCCCCGGCGTCTTGAGGGCCACGCCGGCGTCGAGCGCCCGGCCGAGCACATCGGCCAGACCGTCCCGCGACACCGCCTCCACCACGCAGCCGCAGCGCCCGGCGGTCTGCAGCACAGGCGCCGCCAAGTCGGCGAACATGGACTTTTCCACATGCTCCTTGCCGAGCAGTACGGCGACGCCGTGGTTCAGGCGGCGGTCAAGGGTGTTGACCACGGTATCCAGCGCCGTGCCGGCCTCCAGCGCCCCGACATGCACGCTGGCGCCGGTGAGCGGGTCGGTCGCCGTCACCGGCACCACGCCGCGCAGGCCGGAATAGACGCGGCCGGTCTCGAACCCCGCCTGCGGCGTTCCGGTGGCGTTGGCGGCCACGACGGAGTGGCGCACGGCGGCAAGGTCGTCGCCGAAGCGGTCGGGCTGGTGGACGCGCAGGAAGCTGGTGCTGCCGGGTGCCAGGTGGAAATGCAGCTGGCGGACGTTGAAGCGTTCCTGCACCTCCGTCCAGGCCGGCGAGACGCGGTCCATCAGGCGGTCGCGCCACAGGGCGGCCTCGGCACCGCCGGCACCGCCCCCCTCCGCCGCCACGGCGCGGGCCCCGGCCAGGAACAGCTGCTGCACCTCGGGATCGCCGGCCACCAGGGTCGCCGTCGACAGCATGGTCTGTTCCAGCTGGTCGAGCATCAGGACGAAGCTGTCGTGCAGATGGCGCCCCTGTTCCGCCAGCGCATCGTCGAGGCTGCGGCGGGCCATCTCGTGGCGGGCCATCAGCATGACGGTCTCGATCAGCGCGATGATCAGCGCCAGCCCCAGCAGGAGTACCGGCGCACGCGGGCGGAACATCTTCACGTACTGCATCCAAATAGCGGTAGCTTATTACCTGCGAATACGCAGGCAGTGCATCATCGCATATGCAGCAATAGCCTTCCATATGAAGTACGCCCATACCCTAATAGTATAGGTCGCGTCCTTCCTAAGCGGCGCGATTTCCCCACCCGCTCGCCATTCGGCCCAGTCCGCGCAGCCCCCGCAGCGGCCCCTGCCCGGCCAGCAGGGCGATGAAGTAGCCGCCGCCGACCACCGCCGCCACGGCGCCCGCCGGCAGTTGCACCGGGTGGAAGACGGTCCGCCCCAGCCAGTCCGACGCCACCAGCAGCACCGCCCCCAGCACCGTCGCCAGCACCACGTGGGCCGCCACCTTGCGGGCTCCCAGCAGCACCGCCATGTGCGGGGCGATGAGGCCGACGAAGGCGATGGGGCCGGTCACCGAGGTCACCGCCGCCGCCGTCATGGCCCCCAGCGCCAGCAGCAGCATCCGCGCCGGACCCACCGCCAGCCCGCGGGCGGCGGCGAAGGGCTCGCCGGCGGCCATCAGGGTCAGCCAGCGGTGCGCCAGCAGGGTGGCGGCCGCCGCCGCCGCCACCGCCGCCGCCAGCGCCATCCCCTGCCCGGCCGAGGCGCGGAAGGTGGAGCCGGCCAGCCAGCCGATGATCATGTAGGCCTCGTCGCCGCCCCGGGCGAGGGCGAACTGCAGCAGGGAGTCGAGCAGCGCCGCCAGGGCGATGCCCACCAGCGCCACCGCATTGGGCGCATGGCCCTGGCGGCGACCGAGCAGCAGCAGCACCGCCAGCGCCGCCAGCCCGCCCAGCAGCGCCACCGGCACCCCGGCCTCGTGGATGGAGCCGCCCAGCACCACCACCGTCGCCACCAGCGCCAGGCTGGCGCCGGAGGAAATGCCGATGATGTCGGGGCTCGCCAGCGGATTGCGCAGCAGCCGCTGCAGGATGACCCCGGCCACCGCCATGCCCGCCCCGGCCGCCGCCGCCGTCAGCACCCGCGGCCAGCGCAGGCCGAGCACCAGATCCGACGGCCAGCCGATGCTCCACCCGGCCGGGCCGCGTCCGACGGTGAGGGCAAGCAGTGGCAGCGCCACCGCCGCCACCGCCAGCGCCGCCCAGGTCAGGCGGCTCACCCGCAGCGCCCCGACCGGCAGCGACAGCGGCGCATGATCGGCCGCCCGCAGGCGGCGCAGGGTCAGCCACAGCAGCACCGGCACGCCCACCAGGGCGGCACTGGCGCCGCTCGGCACCAGGTCGCGGGTGAAGCGGCTGGCATAAAGCGCCAGGGCATCAGTCGCCAGCAGCAGCACGGCGCCAAGGATCAGGCTCGTCACCAGCTCCGCCGCCGCCGAGCGGGCGCCGCACAGTCGCGCCAGATTGGGCGCCAGCAGGCCGATGAAGGCGATGACGCCGACGGCGGTGATGACGCTGGCGGTCAGCCACAGCGCCGCGAGCACCGCCACCAGCAGGAAGGGGATGAGCGCGAGGCCACGGGCCGCCGCCGCCTCCGCCCCCAGGCGCATGAGCGTCAGCGGCCGCTTGCACAGCACCACCACCACCAGCCCCGCCGCCACCTGCGGCGCCAGCCATGTCACCCAGCGCCAATCGGTCTGGCCGAGGTCGCCGGCCTGCCAGATGAACAGGTTGCGCACGTACTGGTCGTGGGTCAGCACCACCACCGTCGCCACTGCCTGCAGCAGCAGGGTCATGGCCATGCCGGCCAGCACCACCGGCAGGCCGCCGATGCCCTGGCGGCCGGCGATGGCCAGCACCAGCCCGGTGGAGAGGATGGCGCCGGTCATGGCGAACCACACCCCATGGCTGGCCGCCAGCGCCGGCGCGGCGACAGAGGCGATCACCAGCGCCAGCCAGGCGCCGGCCGAGGTGCCGAGGGTGAGCGGCGACACCAGCGGGTTGCGCGTCACCTGCTGCATCACGCTGCCGGCCAGCCCGAGCCCGGCGCCGGCCAGCAGGGCGATCACCGCCCGCGGCGCACCGCCGTGGAGGAAGGTGACCTCGGCCAGCGTTTCGGCACTGCCGCGCCACAGCACCGCCGCCTGCTCCGCCAGCGGCAGCGGGCTCGACAGCGACAGGTGCATCGGCACCACCAGCAGCGCCGCCGCCAGGACCAGCAGCCAGCGCATCAGCGGTGACCGGCCGCCAGGCTCTCCAGCGCCGTGACGATGCCCTCGGCAAGGTACTGCACCGAGACGGCACCGCCGTAGGTCCAGGCCGGCGCCATGGCCGCCACCCGGCCGCCGCGCACGAAGGGCATGGCCTGCCACAGGGCGGTGTTTAGCAGCGCCTCCGCCTTCTCCAGCGGCTCGACGTAGACCAGCACGCCGTCGCCGATGGCCCCCAGGTCCTGCACCGGCTTGAGGGCGAAGCCCCAGCGCGACCGTGGCACGGCGATGCCGCTGGTCAGGCCGAGCGCCTTCAGCGCCGCCGAGGACATGGAGTTGTCGCCATAGACGCGCACCCGCGCCTCGTCGGCGAAGCGCACCACCGTCACCGTCGGCGGCGTGTCGCCGTACAGCGCCTGCACCCGCTGCCGCAGCGCCGCCAGGGCGGCATCCAGGTCGGCCAGCCGCGCCTCCGCCACCGCCTCGCGGTCGAGCAGGCGGGCGATCTCGCGGAAGTGCTGGCGGGAGACGGCCTCGTTGTCGTGTTCGCTGCTGAAGGCGGTGTAGTGCAGCACCGGGGCGATGGTCTCCAGCTGCGGCACGAAGGCGATCTGGTCGTCGGAGGCGAGGATGACGTCGGGCTCCAGTTCGGCGATGCGTTCCAGGCTCGGTTCCTGGCGCAACCCCACCTCGACGGCGCCGGCCGGCACCGGCGGATGAACCACCCAGGTGTTGTAACCCTCCAGGTCCGCCACGCCCACCGGCGTCACCCCCAGTTCCACCAGATGCTCCACCAGCGACCACGTCAGCGCCACCACCCGCTGCGGCGGGGCGGCGAAGGTGTGGCTGCCGCGGCTGTCAGTCACCGTCACCTCCGCCCGCGCCGGAGCGGCAGGGGCGACGACGGCGACGGCGGCAACCACGGCGGTCGCGGCGGCAATCAGGGCAGGCAGCAGAACACGCATGGCACAGCCTTTTCGGATCAGGCGATGACGGCGACGCGGGCGGTGCGCGTCGGGTGGTCGACCAGGGCGATGTCGAGGCCGTAGAGGCCGGACAGCACGGGTTCCTGCATCAGCTCCTCCGGGCTGCCGTCGAAGGCGATGCGGCCGCCTTTCAGGGCGACGATGCGGTCGGCGTAATGGGCGGCCAGGTTGATGTCGTGCAGGATGGTGATGACGCCGCAGCCGGACGCGCGGTTGAGGTCGCGCAGCAGGCTCAGCACCTCCACCTGATGGGCGAGGTCGAGGGCGGAGATGGGCTCGTCGAGCATGAGGATGGGGGCTTCCTGGGCCAGCAGCATGGCGATCCAGGCCCGCTGGCGCTCGCCGCCGGACAGGTGATCGACAATGCGGCCGGCGAAGGCGGTCATGTGGGTGCGGGCCAGCGCCGCCGCCACCGCCGCGTCGTCCGCCGCCCGCCAGCGGCCGAGCGCCCCGCGCCACGGAAAGCGGCCGAGGCCGCACAGCTCGCGCACGTCCAGCCCCGGCACGTCGGGCAGGCGCTGCGGCAGGAAGGCCACCGCCCGCGCCAGCGCCCGCTGGCTGTAGGCGCCGAGCGGCCGACCGTGCAGGGCGACGGTGCCGCCGTCGGGCCGGCGCTGGCGGGCCAGAAGGCTCATCAGCGTCGACTTGCCGGAGCCGTTGTGGCCGAGGATGACCGTCACCGCATCGCCGGCCAGGGTCAGGCGGTCGATGTCGAGGACGCGGCGGCCGTCGTAGCCGACACGGACGTCCGACAGCTCAAACATGGGCTTCCCAATAGGTCTGCAGGCGCTCCAGGCGCAGGGAATCGGACTGACGCGGACAGGTGATGCACATGTCGTTGCCGCCCACCCGATAGGCGAGGCAGCAGGCGCGGCGGTCGAGCGCCATCACCGTGCGCCCGCCCGACAGCGGCACCGGCATGACGCCGCTGCACCCCGCCAGATCGAGGGCGGCCAGCCACTGCTCTACCAGCGCCGTCACCTCGGCGGCGGCGAACTCCGGCCGCGCCACCGTGCTCACCACCCGGTCGGCGAGCAGGCGGCGGGCCAGCACCGGCTTCAGGCGCACATGCCGTTGCAGCTCGGCGAGCAGGCTGTCGGCCAGGGCGCGCAGCTGCTGCCCGCCGGCGCGAATCAGATCCGCCGGCGGCATCGCCATGGCGGCCGGCTCCGGCGGCAGGCGGTAGCCGTAGACGGAGGCGCCGTGCACCCGCTGGCTCATGCCGCCGAGGTCCGGCACCAGCCCGAAGCGGTGGACCGCCAGCAGGGTCAGGATGGCCGGCTGCCATACCAGCATGCCCCAGGCGGTGACCGCCACATAGGCCGCCTCCCCCTCGCCGGCGGTGGCGGTGATGGCGTCGATGAGGGCGGTGAGCGCGGCGGCGTTGTCCTGCCCCGCCGTCACATGCCCCGGCGCCGGCCCGCCGAGCACGCCCGCCATCCCCGGCACGAGCGCCTCTGCCGCCGTCAGCAACGGCGTCAGCGGACTGTCGGGAACGGCGGGCGGCAGCGGCGGCGATGCAGTCATGAGCGCGGACAGCCTCAGAACTGCACCGAGTAGGTGGCGGTGACGGTGGTGCCGGGACCCTTGGCGTAGGCATAGGCGGCATCGTAGGCCTGGTTGATCACCGGGAAGTAGCTGGCGTTCAGCAGGTTCTCGATGCCGACGGTCAGGGTGCCGACGCCGACGTCGAAGGCGCTGTAGAGGTCCACCAGGACGTAGTCGTCGATGTCGCTGGTGCCACCGAACTGGCTGCTGTTGGGGCTGCGGGTGCCGGAATAGAGGCCCTGCACGCGCGCCGTCCACCAGTCGAACAGGTCATACTCGGCGAAGGCGGTGACCTTCAGCGGCGGGATGCTGGTGGTCGGCATGTCCTCGTCGTAGTCGCCGTCGTCGTCCAGGTCCACCCGCCCTTCCATCCACGTCAGCGAGCCGCCGAGGCGCAGGGCATCGGTCGCCGCCACCGTGGCCGCCACCTCGACGCCGTAGATGCGTTCCGGCTGCTTGATGATGCGCAGGTCGCGGTCGAACGACACGCCGTTGTCGGAGGTGCTGACGAAGCCGACGACGGAGCCGGTCCAGCGGTCGTAGGTGGCGCGCAGGCCCAGTTCGTAGTTGTTGGTCTTCTGCACCTCGGCCTCGGCATCCTCGGCGCGGCGGAAGGCGCCGTCGGACAGCGAGCGGCCGATCTCCGCCACCGTGAAACCCTGCGAGAAGCCGCCGTAAAGGTCCAGGTGGTCGGTCAGGAACACCGTGCCAGTCAGGTTGAACAGCGGCTCGCCGTAGGTCAGGCTGCCGCCCTGCACGAAGTCGCCGTTGCGGTTGGTGAAGTCGGAGATGTCGAGCGAGATGTGTTCGTACCGCATGCCGCCGGTGATGGTGCCGTAGTCCAGCACCGGCACTTCCACCTGCGCGAAGCCGGCGACGGCGTTCTGCAGCATGGCCGGGCTGTTGTCCGGCCCGTCGGTGGCGGTCTGCACCGTGTCGTCGCGCAGGTAGTCGACGCCCCAGGTGACGGTGAAGGGCAGCGGCCCCGCCTCCACCGGCGTGTTGACGGTCAGGCGGCTGCCGAGCTTTTCCGACTCGATGCGGGTCTGGGAGTAGCCGGGGAACTTGCTGTAGACGATGTTCTGGTCGGCGTAATAGGCCTGCGCCTTGACGCTGCTGCCCAGCACCTCGCGGTGTTCGTAGTCGAGGCTGAGGTTGCGGGTCTTCGTGCCGGGGTCGACGGGGTTGTAGTTGCCGCGCACCGCCGGCGTCTTGATGCCGCGGGCGGGGTCGCCGTCCATGCTCAGGCCGGCCCAGTCGCTGTCCTGCTTCATGTCGTAGTAGTTGCCCGACAGCTGCACGCGCTGGCGGTTGTCGTCGAACTCGTACCCCAGCTTGCCAAGGAAGTTTACGGTATCGCTGTCGCTGATGCCGCCCTGGGCGCCCACCGGGTCGGCCGCGATGCGGTCGCCGTCGGCATCGAACGAGCCGCCACGACGCACGTAGGAGCCGTTGGCGAGGTAATCCACCTGCCCGCTGCGGCCGGACGCCTGGATGTTGGTCTGGGTGCCGAGGGAGTCGGCCGGATGGGTGGCGGAGAAGCTCGCGCCCTGCGACACGTCCCAGGTCAGGGCGCCCTCGGCCGGGCGGCGGGTGACGATGTTCACCAAGCCGCCGGTGGCGCCGAAGCCGTAGAGCGCGGTGCCGCCGCGCACCACCTCGATGCGCTCGATGGCGTCGGCGTCGATGGAGTTGAGCGAGCGGCGGCCGTCGCGCAGCGGCGTCGACTGCGGCACGCCGTCGATCATGGTCAGGAAGGTGCGGCCGCGCAGGGTCTGGCCGTAGTCGGTATTGGCCTCGGTGCTCTGGCTGAAGCCGGGGACGGTCTTCGACAGGATGTCGCCGAGGGAGCGGTCGATCTGCTTGTGCTTCTCGATCTCCTCGCGGGTGACCACGGTGACGGAGCGGCTGACCTCGTCGACGGGCGTCTCCACGCGGGTCGCCGCCTCGATCATCACCGGCGCCAGCTCGATACGGCCGGACCCGGCCCCGGACCCCGCATCCTGCGCCAGCACCGCCACCGGCGCCAGAACCGCCGCTGCCGCCATGCCCGCCGCCCCGGCGCGGCCGGTTCCCTTCTTCGCCACCATCATCCCGCCCTCACGGTAATTTGCCTGTCTTCTTGAGCAAATGAGAGTCATTCTCATGCGAGGCAGTCATAGCGGCGGGATAACGCGAATGCAAGGCATTATCGTTTACCCCTGAAGGGTCCACGCCGCCTGCCCCCTCCCTTGCCCCCACACGCACGACGGCCGCGCCCCGGTGGGAGGCGCGGCCGTTTTCCGGCGAGGTCGGAGGGGGCGCCGCGGCGCCCGCCGCCCTACATGTCGTAGTGGATGACCGAGCGGATGCTCTTGCCTTCATGCATCAGGTCGAAGGCGGTGTTGATGTCGGTCAGGCCCATGGTGTGGGTGATGAAGGTGTCCAGCTCGAACTCGCCGCGCAGGTACTGCTCGACGATGCCCGGCAGTTCGCTGCGGCCCTTGACGCCGCCGAAGGCGGAGCCGCGCCACACCCGGCCGGTGACCAGCTGGAACGGCCGGGTGGAGATTTCCTCGCCGGCGCCGGCGACGCCGATGATGGTCGACTCGCCCCAGCCCTTGTGACAGCACTCCAGCGCCGCCCGCATGACGTTGACGTTGCCGATGCACTCGAAGCTGTAGTCGACGCCGCCGTCGGTCAGCTCCACCAGAACCTCCTGGATCGGCCGGTCGTAGTCCTTGGGGTTGATGACGTCGGTGGCGCCCAGCTGCCTGGCGATCTCGAACTTGGACGGGTTGATGTCGACGCCGATGATGCGCCCCGCGCCCGCCATGACCGATCCGATGATGGCCGACAGGCCGATGCCGCCCAGGCCGAAGATGGCGACGGTGGAGCCCGGCTGTACCTTGGCCGTCTTCAGCACCGCCCCCATGCCGGTGGTGACGCCGCAGCCGAGCAGGCAGACCTTCTCCAGCGGCGCTTCCTTGTTGATCTTCGCCAGGGCGATTTCCGGCAGCACGGTATACTCGGAGAAGGTGGAGGTCCCCATGTAATGGAACACGTCCTGCCCGCGGGCGCGGAAGCGGGTGGTGCCGTCGGGCATCAGGCCCTTGCCCTGGGTGGCGCGGATGGCCTGGCACAGGTTGGTCTTGCCCGACAGGCAGAACTTGCACTTGCCGCATTCCGGCGTGTAGAGCGGGATGACATGATCGCCCACCGCCACCGACGTGACGCCCGGCCCCACCTCTTCGACGATGCCGCCGCCCTCGTGACCGAGGATGGCGGGAAAGATGCCCTCGGGGTCGGCGCCGGACAGGGTGAAGGCATCGGTATGGCAGACGCCGGTGGCGATGATGCGCACCAGCACCTCGCCCGCCTTGGGCGCCGCGACCTCCACCTCTTCGATCTCCAGCGGCTGTCCCGCCGCCCATGCCACCGCTGCCCGCGACTTCACCATGTCGTCCGTCCTTGTTCCTGCGATCATCGGGATGTCCAAAAAGGATCGCATACCGAAGCGCGGCTTGATAAGGCGCGGTGCGACAAGACATCTTTGCCGTAGTGAAACAATGACCGGAGGCGGCGCCCCGTGACCAACGACTGGGAGGGCATCGACGAATTCGTGGCGGTGGCCGAATGCGGCGGCTTCACCCGCGCCGCCGAACGCCTGGGCGCCTCGTCGTCGCACGTCAGCCGCAGCATCATGCGGCTGGAGGACCGGCTGCAGTCGCGCCTGTTCTACCGTTCCACCCGCACCGTCACGCTGACCGAGGCGGGGCGCCTGCTGCTCGCCCACTGCCAGCGGCTGGTGGAGGAGCGGCGCGAGGCGTTCCGCCAGATCACCGACGCCAGCGAGGAACCGGCCGGCAGCCTGCGCATGACCTGCGCCATCGCCTATGGCGAGCGCTTCATCGTGCCGCTGGTCAACCAGTTCCTGGAACAGCACCCCAGGCTGGAGGTGCAGCTGGACCTCACCAATGTCGCCGTCGACCTGGTGCACGAGGGCTACGACCTCGCCATCCGCCTCGGCCGGCTGGCGCCGTCGTCGCTGACCGCGGTGCGCCTGGCGCCGCGCCAGATGTACCTGTGCGCCGCACCGGCCTACCTCGACCGCCACGGCACCCCGCGCGACCTGAGCGAGCTGGCGGCGCACAACTGCCTCGTCGGCACCTCCGACCTGTGGGTGTTCCAGCGCGACGGCGGCGAGTGGGTGTTCCGCGCCCGTGGCCGCTGGCGCTGCAACAGCGGCCCGGCGGTGCTGGATGCGGCGCTGCGCGGGTTCGGCATCTGCCACCTGCCCGACTACTACGTCACCGAGCATCTGGCGACCGGCCGCCTCGTCTCCCTGTTGCCGGAGCACCAGCCGCCCGGCACCGGCGTGTGGGCGGTGCAGCCGCAGCGCCGCCACCAGCCGGCCAAGGTGCGGCTGATGGTGCAGCACCTGCGGGCCGGCCTGCGGACCTCCTATGCGCCGGAGGCGACGCCCGCCGCCGCACCCGCCGCCGCCGTCTCCGCCCCGGCCTGAGCCGCCTCCAGCCGCACCGCGGCGAACTTGAACTCGGGGATGCGCGCCACCGGGTCGAGCGCCGGGTTGGTCAGCAGGTTGGCCGCTGCCTCGGTATAGCAGAACGGCACGAAGACGATGCCGTCCGGCACCCAGCGGTCGGGCCGCGCCGTCAGGCGGATGCTGCCCCGGCGGGTGGTCAGCCGCACCGTGCCGCCGTCGGGCAGCCCCACCGACGCCAGCAGGGCCGGCGACGCCAGGCAGTGCGGTTCGCCTTCCAGCGCCTCCAGGGTGGTGGCGCGGCGGGTCATGGCGCCGGTATGCCAGTGTTCGAGCACCCGGCCGGTGGTCAGCACCAGCGGGAAGTCGGCATCGGGCAGTTCGGCCGGCGGCAGGATGTCGGCGGTGCGCAGGCGGGCCTTGCCGCCGGGCAGCGGGAAGGCATCGTCGAACAGGATCGCCTTGCCCGGCTGGTCCTCCGCCGCGCAGGGATAGGTGACGGCGCCTTCGCGCTCCAGCCGCTGCCAGCTGATGCCGGCGATGGAGGGCATGCAGTGCCGCATCTCGGCGAAGACCTCGGCGGGGCCGTCATACTCCCACCCGAGGCCGAGGCGGCGGGCCATCTCCTGGATGATCCACAGATCCTGCCGCGCATCCCCCGGCGGCTGCAGGGCGGCGCGGCCGCGCTGGACCAGCCGGTCGGTATTGGTGAAGGTGCCGTCCTTCTCGGGGAAGGCGGAGGCCGGCAGCACCACGTCGGCCAGCATGGCCGTCTCGGTCAGGAAGATGTCCTGCACCACCAGATGCTCCAGCCGCGCCAGACTGGCGCGGGTGTGCTCCAGGTCGGGGTCGGACATGGCCGGGTTCTCGCCCATGACGTAAAGCCCGCGGATGCGCCCGACATCGGCGGCGTGCATGATCTCCACCACCGTCAGGCCGCGGACGGGATCAAGCGGCATGCCCCACAGATCTTCATAGAAGCCGCGCACCGCCGCATCCTCCACCGGCCGGTAGTCGGGGTAGACCATGGGGATCAGGCCGGCGTCGGAGGCGCCCTGCACGTTGTTCTGCCCGCGCAGCGGATGCAGGCCGCTGCCCGGCTTGCCCACATGGCCGCAGATCAGCGTCAGGTCGATGAGGCAGCGGGCGTTGTCGGTGCCGTGGGCGTGCTGCGACAGGCCCATGCCCCAGAACACCATGGCCGATCCGGCACCGGCGAAGGCACGGGCGACCTCGCGCACCGTCGCCGCCTCGATGCCGGTGATGGGCGCCATGGTCTCCGGGCTGAAGGCGGAGACATGCTGGCGCAGCACCTCGAACCCCTCGGTGCGGGCGTCGATGAAGGCGCGGTCGTAGAGCCCTTCCTCCACCACCACATACATCAGGCTGTTGAGCAGCGCCACGTCGGTGCCGGGGTTGAAGCGCAGCATCCAGGTGGCATGGCGGCTGAGGGCCTGACCGCGCGGGTCCATGACGATCAGCCTGGCGCCGGCCTTGACGGCATTCTTGATGTGGCTGGCGGCGACCGGGTGGTTGACGCTGGGGTTGGCGCCGATGACCAGGATCACCTCCGACCGGGCACATTCCCGCACCGGCGCCGTCACCGCGCCGGAGCCCACCATCTCCATCAGCGCCGCGACGGAAGAGGCATGGCAGAGCCGGGTGCAGTGGTCGACGTTGTTGGTGCGAAAGCCGGTGCGCACCAGCTTCTGGAACAGGAAGGCTTCCTCGTTGGAGCCCTTGGCCGAGCCGAAGCCGGCCAGTGCGCCGCCGCCGTGGCCGTCGCGGATGCGGCGGAAGCCGGCCGCCGCCCGCTCCAGCGCCTCGTCCCAGGTGGCTTCCCGGAAGTGGGTGAAGGGGTTGGCGGGGTCCATGTCGCAGGCCGGCGACTTGGGGGCGTCATCCCGGCGGACGAGCGGCACGGTCAGGCGCTGCGGATGGTGGACGTAGTCCATGCCGAAGCGGCCCTTCACGCACAGCCGGTTCTCGTTGGCGGGGCCGTTGCGGCCCTCCACCTCGACGATGCGGTTGTCTTCCACCGTCAGCCGCACCTGACAGCCGACGCCACAGTAGGGGCACACCGTCTCCACCGTCGCGGCCGGCGAGTCGGTACGCTCGGCCGGCAGCAGCGCCTCGGTCGGGCAGGCCTGGACGCATTCGCCGCAGGCGACGCAGGTGCTGTCGCCCATGGGGCGGGCGGTATCGAAGACCACCGTGGTGTCCATGCCGCGGCCGGCGAAGCCGATGACGTCGTTGACCTGGATGTCGCGGCAGGCGCGCTCGCACAGGCCGCAGCTGATGCAGGCCGCCAGGTTCACCACCATGGCCGGGTGGCTGACGTCCGGCGCCGGGGCCGGGTGGCGGCGGGCCGGGAAGCGGCTGGCGTCCACTCCGATCTCGTGCTGCCAGTGGCGCAGCCGGCTGCGCCCGCCGGCCCCGGTGGCGGTAGCGGCGGGCGGCTGGTCGGTGGCCAGCAGTTCGAGCACCAGGGCGCGGCTCTTCTCCGCTCGCGGGCTGGCGGTGCGCACCACCATGCCGGCGGCCGGCTTGCGGATGCACGAGGCGGCCAGGGTGCGTTCCCCCTCCACCTCCACCAGACAGGCGCGGCAGTTGCCGCCCTTGGTGCCCTTGGGCTGGCGATACCCCGGTTCGTCGCGATAGCACAGATGCGGCAGGGCGATGCCCAGGCGCTGCGCCACCTGCCACAGGGTTTCCCCCGGCCGCGCCTCCACCGGCTGGCCGTCCAGGGTGAAGGGGATGGTGTGCATGGTCATCGCCGCGCCTCCTCGGGGAAATGGCGGAGCAGCGTCTGCCAGATGTTGGGGGCCGCCTGACCGAGGCCGCAGATGGAGCCGTCGCGCATCACCTGCGCCAGATCGGCCAGCAGGTCGGTATCCAGGGCCGGCGCCTCCAGCAGGCTCACCGCCTTGTCGCAGCCGACCCGGCAGGGGGTGCACTGGCCGCAGCTTTCGTGGGCCATGAAGCGCATGAGGTCGCGCGCCACCTCGCGCAGGTCGTCGGCGTGGGAGAACACCACCACGGCGCCGCTGCCGATGAAGCCGCCGTGCGGCTCGAAGCTGCCGAAATCGAGCGGCAGGTCGGCCAGGGCGGCCGGCATGATGCCGCCGGAGGCGCCGCCGGGCAGGAAGGCCTTCAGCCGGTGCCCCTCGGCCATGCCGCCGCAGTATTCCGCCAGCAGCTCGGTCAGGGTGATGCCGGCCGGCGCCACCTTCACCCCCGGCAGCCGCACCCGGCCGGAGACGGAGAACGCCCGCAGTCCGTGACGGCCGTGGCGGCCCAGGTCCTGCCACCAGGCGGCGCCCTTCTCCAGGATCTCCGGCACCCAGCACAGGGTTTCCACGTTGTTGACCACCGTCGGGCGACCGAACAGGCCGGCCTGCGCCACATAGGGCGGACGGTGGCGCGGCCAGCCGCGCTTGCCTTCGATGCTTTCGATCATCGCCGACTCTTCGCCGCAGATGTAGGCGCCGGCGCCGCGCCGCAGTTCGATGGTGACGCCGCCGGCCAGCCCATGGGCAATGACCTCGGCGATCTCGGCCAGCAGCAGGGCGTGCGCCTCCGGGTACTCGTCGCGCAGGTAGATGACCACCAGGTCGGCCTCCACCGCCCAGGCGGCGATGAGGGCGCCCTCGATCACCCGGTGCGGGCGGCCCTCCAGCCACAGGCGGTCCTTCAGCGTACCCGGCTCACCCTCGTCGGCATTGACGCAGACGGCCCGCGGCCCCGGCATCTGCCGCACCGTGTGCCACTTGCGGGCGGTGGGGAACCCGGCCCCGCCGAGGCCGCGCAGGCCCGCCTCCTCCAGCGTCGTCAGCACCTCCTCCACCGAGCGCTGGCCGGCCCGCAGCGACGCCAGCACGCGATAGACACCCTCCGTATGGGCATGGGCGAGCCGCTGGGCATCCCCCGGCAGGCGCGGAGCGCCACCCTCGGCGGCTGCGGCGGCGATGGCCTTGGGGGTGGCCCGGGTGACCGCCCGGCGGCCGACCAGCGCCACCGGCCCCTGGTCGCAGCGGCCCATGCACGGCCCGGCCACCACCCGGCAGCCATCCGGCGGAGCCGCCGCCACGGCGTCGTGAAGGGCATCGGCGCCGGCCATGCGGCACGACGGCCCGTCGCACAGCCGCACCGCCAGCGGCGGCGGCAGCGGCGCACCGGCCGGCACGACCTCGAAATGGGCGTAGAAGGTGGCGACCTCGAACACTTCCACCGGGGCCAGCCGCCACAGCGTCGCCAACGCCACCAGATGGCCCTCCGGCAGGCAGCCGAGGGCATCGTTGAGGCAATGCAGGGCCTCGATCAGCAGATCCCGGCGCCGCTCCACCCCGACCGTCAGCCGCTCGACCTCGGCCAGCGCCGCCGGATCGACCACGGGGCCGCGGCGGCGGGTGCGGGCGGCCGGGCGCTTCTCCAGGGTGGGGGCCGGCGATGTCATGGGCAGATCCTCTCGAAGCCGTACCGCCAGGGTACTCCTTCCAAGGTGCCGAACCGGACCGCCGGAGGCAAGACCGACGCGGCGACCAACCGGAGTAGCCGGAGGCAGAAAAAAAGGCCGCGCACGAAGCGCGGCCCAAGTCTAGGGAGGAAACGTCCAAGATGCAGCAGCGGGAGCCTGAGGCGCGGGGCGCCGGACCAACCGGTGCTGCGATGCAAAATATCGCACCGCGGACGGCCTCTGTAAAGGACTTTTTGCACTGCACCATTCAACAATGATGGAAATGCGTGCAGCGCCGGGCCGGTGCCCGCGGTTCAGGCACGCCAGCCGTTTTCCAGCGCGATGCGCACCGCCTGGGCGCGATTGGCGGCACCCAGCTTGCGGTAGATGTTGCGCAGGTGAACCTTGACGGTGATTTCCTGCACGGTCAGCCGGCGGGCGATTTCCTTGTTGGTGCCGCCCTCGATCATCAGCCGCAGGATCTCGCGCTCGCGGGCGCTGAGCAGGTCCAGCGGGTTGCGGCGGCGCGGGGCGATCACCGGCGGCAGCTGGCCGTCGCTGTCCCCCGACGACGGCGGCGGCGTCATGCCCTGCAGCACGCAGGCCGGGAAGAACCGCTCGCCCAGCAGGATGAGGCGCAGCGCCGTGGTCATGGCCGGGCCGCTCATGCTCTTCGGCAGGTAGCCGGCGGCCCCTGCCCGTGCCGCGGTCAGGATGTCGCCGACCTGGGTGGAGGCCGACAGCACCACCACCGGACGGCCGGCGAAGGTGGCAAGCGCCGTATGCAGCCCTTCCTCGCCATTCATCCCCGGCATGGACAGGTCAAGGATGACCAGGTCCACGCTTTCCGGATCGGCCGCCTGCAGGGCGGAGGGCAGGTCGCCGCATTCCACCACGTCCATCGGTTCGGCGAGGTCGGCTAGAAACGGCTTGATGCCGGCACGGACCAGTTCATGGTCGTCGGCCAGGATGATGCGCATGGGAAGCCTCATCTGTTTCGCAGAGCACCATACTCCGCATGCGCCGCCACGCAAACGTTTGAAAACTGAAATGTGTGAGATTTCACCGCACCGGCGACGGGGGAGACGGGCTCACGGCAATGCTAACTTTAGGTGTATATGAACTGTGTATATGCCCTGACGTCCGCGCGCAAGCATTCGCCGCAGGATCGCCTGCAACGCGAACATGCGGCGCCTTGCCGGTTTACCTGCGGCCCGCCCCGGTGCTATGAAGGCTGCGAGAGCATATGGGGGGACTTCATGGCGCCGCTTCTTACCTGGAGCGAGAAAATGAGCGTCGGGGTGGAGGCATTGGATGCCGATCACCGCAAGCTCATGACCTATGTGAACGACCTGCACGCCGCCGTGCGCGGCAAGGCGGCGCCGGCCGACATCGGCCGCATCCTCGACGAACTGATCGCCTACACGGAATATCACTTCGAGGTCGAGGAACGGCTGCAGAAGCTCGCCCGCTACCCCCACCTGGACGATCACCGCCAGGCGCACGAGGCGCTGAAGCAGAAGGTCTATGCCCTGCGCGAGCGCTTCCGGGCGGACCCCAAGGCGCTGAACAGCATCAAGGTGTTCGACTTCCTGACCGACTGGCTGGTGCGGCACATCCTGGGCGACGACATGAAGTACAAGCCGTTCCTGGAGCGCAAGCCGGCAGCCGCCGCCGCCCCGGCGACGCCCCCCGCCCCTGCCCCTGCCCCGGCCCCCACCCCGGCCAAGACCAAGGACGAAGCCGGCACCGGCTGACCGGCGGCGGCCGGATCATTCCGCCAGCAGCTCGTCCTCGAACGGGTGCCAGCCGTCGCGGCTTTCCAGCTCGATCACCCACAGGTCGTCGTCGTAGCGGCCCTGGCGCGCGATGTAGGCGTCGGCGGTGGGCTCGTCCACCGGCTGCGGGCCGGTGCCGCGCATCCAGCGCGCCCGCCCCAGCCCGTCGGTGACCTGGGTGAGGACGAAGCAGCCGCGGTCGAAGGCGTTGACCTTCACCAGAATGGCGCCGGCATCGGCGTCGCCGCGCTTCACCACCATGGCCGGCACGAAGCGCGCCTCGCACTGGCGGATGGCGGCCTGGACGCGCAGGCGGGATTTCAGTCGGCTTTCGCTCATGGCTCCATGTAGCGCGCCGCCCGCTGCCGCCGCAACGGCTCTTTTCGCGGTGCCGGCGGGGGGCTAGGCTGGCCCTCCCACACGCCCACGCCCCGCAAGGAGAGGTCTCCGTGATCCTGGTCGGCCGCAACCTGTCGCCCTTCACCCGTCGCGTCGCCATCAGCCTGCAGCTGATCGGCCTGCCGTTCGAGCGGCGGGAGCTGGCGACCGCCACCCAGATGGACGAAATCCGCACCTACAACCCGCTCGGCCGGGTACCGGCGCTGGTGCTGGAGGACGGCGAGGTGCTGATCGACTCGGCCGCCATCCTGGATTACCTGGACGAACTGGCACCTGCGGACCGCCGCCTGACTCCGGCCGCCGGGGCCGAGCGCCGCAGCGTCAACCGGCTGGTGGCCTTCGCCCTGGGCGCCATGGAAAAGGGCGTGATCGCCTATTACGAAACCGCCCGCCGGCCGGCGGAGCTGCAATGGCCGCAGTGGTCGCAGATGGCCGATGCCCAGATCCTGGCCGGGCTGCAGCAGCTGGAAACGGCGGCGGCCGCCATCGCCGGCGACGGCTGGCTGGTCGGCGAGCGCCTGACCCAGGCCGACATCAGCGCCGTGGTGGCGCTGGATTTCATCCGCGCCGTCCGCCCTGCCCTGCTGCCGGCCGAGGCGCTGCCCCACCTGAGCGCCCTCGCCCGCCGCTGCGGGGAGATGCCGGCCTTCGCCGCCACCCGGCCGCAGCCGCCCTCCCCCTGACGCCGCGCCGGCGGCGCCGCTACCGCCCGTCGGTCAGGCGGCGTCCACCGGTTCCGCCGCATCCTCGTGGTCGTCGGCATCACCGTCATCGCCCAGGGCGGCATCGGCCGGCTGCAGGGTGAAGAAGAAGGTGCTGCCGGCACCGGGCTCGGACTCGACCCAGATGCGGCCGTGGTGGCGCTCGACGATCTTCTTGCAGATGGCGAGGCCGATGCCGGTGCCGGAGTATTCCTGCCGGGTGTGCAGGCGCTGGAAGATCATGAACACGCGGTCGTAGTACTGCGGCTCGATGCCGATACCGTTGTCGGCGACGGCGAAGCGCCACTGGCCGTCCACCTGCTCCGCCGTCACCCGCACCGTCGGCGCGACGCCCGGCCGGTGGTACTTCAGCGCATTGCCGATGAGGTTCTGCAGCAGGCGCACCAGCTGCCCCTCGTCGGCCAGCACCTGGGGCATGGGACCGCATTGGACGCTGGCGCCGCTGTCGCGCACCGCCACCTGCAGGTTCTCCAGCGCCGCCTCCAGCGCCGCGCCGGCGTCGGTGGGGGCCAGCGGCTTGCCGCGGGTGCCGACGCGCGAATACTCCAGCAGGTCGTTGATGAGGTTCTGCATGCGGTGGGCGCCGTCGACGGCGAAACCGATGAACTCCAGCGCCGTGTGGTCCAGGCGGTCGGCGTAGCGCTTCTCGATCAGGCCGAGGTAGCTCGACACCATGCGCAGCGGTTCCTGCAGGTCGTGACTGGCGACATAGGCGAACTGCTGCAGCTCGGCATTGGAGCGTTCGAGATCGGCCAGCAGGCGCGCCATGCGGCGGTCGGCCAGACGGCGGCGGGTGACGTCCGCCAGCACCCAGATGGTGCCGCCGGTGGGGGCGTTGCGCTCCAGCGTCGTGCCCGACAGGCGGCACCAGAAGATGCCGCCGGATCGCCGCCGCATGCGGTGTTCGCCGGCGTAGCTGCCGGTTTCCCGCATGGCGGCATCGGCGGCGGCCATGAAGTCGTGATAATCGGCCGGGTCGGCGAACAGGGCCGCCGGTGACAGCCGCTCCAGTTCCTCCGAGCCGTAGCCGAACAGGGCGGCGAATCGCTTGTTGGTGCGCATGAAGCGGTCGCCGCGCAGGAAGGCGATGCCCTCGCCGGCGGAGTTGAAGATGGCGTCCTGTTCCTCCAGCGCCCGCCGCAGCCGCGCTTCCAGGTTCTTGCGTTCGGTGATGTCGCGATAGAACCACACCCGCCGCCCGGCCTGCCCCACGTCGGGCGGCACGCCGCGGCTGTAGACCTCGAACACCCGGCCGTCGCGCAGCGCCACCTCGTCCCACCCGGTTTCGGTGCCGGCGGCGGTCAATTGCGCCACCCGGCGCTCGAACACCTGCGGCGTCGCCACCTGGGCCCGCATGTGCTGCAGGGCGGCGCGGGCATCGCCCGCCTCCACCAGCGCCGGCGGCAGGCCCCACATCTCGACGAAGCGCTGGTTCCAGCTTTCCATGCGCCAGTCGGTGTCGATCACTGCCACGCCGTCGGGGGTGGTCTGCAACTGGGTGGCCAGCAGGCGGTGGCGGTAGTTCAGTTCCTCCTCGGCGCGGCGGCGTTCGGTGACGTCCTCGTTGACGACGATCACCTCCATCACCTCGCCGGCGGCATCGCGGATGGGATAGAGGAAGCCGCGCACCCAGCGGGGCTGGCCGGTGAAGCCGATGCCCTGCGGATCGAGCAGCGCCGGCGGCGCCTCCACCGCTTCGCCGGCCAGGGCCCGCCGCACCAGATCAATGATGCCCGCCTGGACCAGCTGCGGGTCCTCCAGCAGGTTGAAGCCGCGCCGGTGCAGCGACTCCACCGTGCCGCCCCACATGGCTTGCCAGGCGGCGTTGGCGCGCAGCACGCGGCCGTTGGTGGCCATCACCAGCGTCGCCGCCGGGTTCTGCTCGAACAGGGCGCGGAAGCGGATCTCGCTGTCGCGCAGCTTGCGCTCCGCCTCGCAGCGGCGGGTGATGTCGTGGATGATGGAATACAGCAGCCGCCGTTCGCCCACCATTACCGGGCCGGAATGCACCTCCACGTCGCGCACCAGGCCGGATGCCAGGCGGTGGCGGAAGATGAAGTGGTCGCGCCGTTCCGTATCGGCGCGGGCCATTTCCTCGGCCACCTCCTCGGGCGACAGGGTGTTGATGTCGCTGATGCGCATCTGCTTCAGCTGGTCGACCGACCAGCCGTAGAACCGCGCCGCCGCCAAATTGGCGTCGACGATGGCGCCGTCGCTGGGGTCGATCAGCAGTTCCACCGCCTTGTTGCGCTCGAACAGGCTGCGGTAGCGCTGTTCGCTGTCCTGCAGGGCGACGGTCATGCGCCGCGCCAGCTCCTCCGCCCGCTGGCGGCGGGTGACCAGCAGCCAGGTGGCGAGCCCCATCACCAGCGTGAACAGCACCCCGCCGCCAAGGATGGTGCGGCTCTGCACCGCCAGCCGCTCCATGGCGGCGGTCGGCTGCTGCCAGACCTGCAGGGTGAGCACGCGGCCGCCGATGGCCATGATGGATACCCGCTCGAACCCTTCCGGCGTGGCGGCGGGCACGGCGCCGCTGCGGTAGAGGACGACACCGTCGGGGTTTTCCGCCGCCTCGTCGCGGATGACTACCACCATGTCGTCGGGCATGCCCTGCAGCAGCGCCCCGAACAGGTCGCGCGTCCACAGGCCGACGGAAACGAAGCCGCGCGCCGCCTCCCGCCGCTCGGTCACCGTCGGCGGCACGCTGTCGGTGGTGTAGAGCGGCGCCACGAACACCATGTCGGCGCCACGATCGCCGGTCCGTTCCCGCACCACCGAACGGAAGCGGCCGCTGAGGATGGGCTCGCCGGCGTCGATGGCGCGGCGCAGGGCCTCCGCCTGCGGCGGGTCGGACATGGTGTCGTAACCCACGGCCGGCGCCAGCCGCGCCATGGGCTCGACCAGCAGGATGCGGGCGGTGGTGCCGTCGTCGCCGAGTTCCAGATAGGCGAGGCCTTCCACCCCGCTGCGCACGTCGCCGATCCGCAGGGTGTCGGAAAAGCGGCGCCAGCCGCCGGCGTCGACCGAGGTGGTGGCGGCGAAACCCTGGGCGGCGCGCAGCATGGTTTCCAGGGCGCGCATGCGCTCCAGAACCGCCCGCTCGACGCGGCGGGCGCCGCGCTCGAACTCCAGATCGGTGATGCGGCGCCCGGTCTCGTCGGCATAGAGCCAGACGACCACGGTCACCAGCAGGCAGACCAACGCCACCCCAAGGGCGGCGAGCCGCTGCCACATGCCTCGCATCATGATGTCGACCGCGCCCAGCGTCTCCCCCGCTGCTCCCGTCCGTCACGGAAGCTTCCATAACTATAGCAGAGGCGGTGCCGGATTCGATGAAATCAGTCGTCCTTTCGAGGAATTTCCGTCACACCTTTGGTCGGACCCGATCACGCTGCGCGGATGCCGCCGAGGAAGGTCTCCACCTCCCGGCGAAGGGCATCGGACTGGCGGCCGAGCAGGTCGGAGGCATCGGCGACCCGGGCGGCGGCGGCGCCGGTGGCCTCGGCGCTGGCGCGCACTCCGCCGATGCCCTCGCCGACGGTGGCGGAGCCGCTGGAGGCGCGGTCGACGTTGGTGCGGATGCCGGCCATGGCGCCGCCCTGGCGCTGCACCGCCGCCGCCACCCGCCGGGCGATGCCCTCGGCGGCGCCGTTGACACTGACAATGTCGGCGATGGCGGCCTGCGCCTCCTGGGTCTCCGCCTGCACGGCGCGGATCTGGCCGGCGATTTCCTCCGTCGCGCGGGCGGTCTGGGTGGCCAGGGCCTTGACCTCGTTGGCGACCACGGCGAAGCCCTTGCCGGCATCCCCTGCCCGCGCCGCCTCGATGGTGGCGTTGAGTGCCAGCAGGTTGGTCTGGTCGGCGACGGTGGTGATGAAGGCCAGTACCTCGCCGATGCGCTGCGCCGCCTGTCCCAGGGCCTGCATGATGCCTTCCGCCGCCTCTGCCTTGCCCACTGCCGTCTGGGCGATGCGGGCGCTTTCCGCCACGTCGGCCTCGATCTCGCGCAGGGCGGCGGCCAGGCCGTCGGTGGCGGCGGCAACGTCGCGCACGCTGGCATCGGCCTCAGCCGCCGCGGCGGCGGTGGTGCGCACCTGCCGATCGGTGGCGGCGGAGGATGCGGTCATGGCGTGGGCGGTCTCGGTCATCTCCCGGCAGGCATGGGCCAGGGCGGCCAGCACGTCGCCGATGGTGCCCTCGAAGCGGTGGATGGCGTCCTCGATCTCCTGCCGCCGGCGCTCGCGCCGTTCCTGCTCCGCCACCTGTTCAGCCGCCAGCCGGTCGGCCCGCAGCAGGCCGGTGCGGAACACCTCGATGGCGCGGGCCATGGCGCCGATCTCGTCCTGACGGCCGGTGCCGGGGATGATGGTCTGGCGGTCACCGGCGGCCAGCGCCCGCATGGCGCCGTCGATGGCGGCGATGGGGCGGGTGATGCTGCGCACCAGGAAGACCGCCGCGATCAGGTAGAGCACCACCACCACGCCGCCGGTGGCGACCATCAGCAGAGTGGTCTGCTGACGCACCCGCTTCTGCGCCGCCAGCGCCTCGGCCATGCCGCTGCGGGTGAAGGCGAAGACCGACTCGAAGGCGGGCGCGAGGCCGGCGAAGGACGCATCCAGCGCCGCCACTTCCGCCCGCAACTGCAGGCGGCCGGCGGCATAGGCTTCCACGTCGCGGCGGTAGCCGGCGGCGAGGTCGCCGAGGCGGCTGCGGGTGGCGGCGTCCAGCGGCGCCTCCAGCAGGCCGAAATCGAACTCGTTGAAGGCCTTGCGGTGCAGGCCCAGTTCCCGCTCGTCCTCGGTGAGCATGAAGGCCAGTTCGTGCCGGCGCATGGCCTCCAGGCGGCTGCGCAGCTTGTCCATCTGCGGCCACTGCGCCAGGTCCTGCTCGACGGCGGCGGTGGCGGCGGTCAGACGCCCCCACACCCCTTCCGTCGGCGACAGGCCGAGGGCGCCGCGGCTGGCCGCCACCGCCTCGAACTGGCGGCCGGCGAGGTCGAGGCGGGCGAACAGGTCGGCAATGGTGGCGGCGATGCCCGCCGCCTCCGGCCGGGCGCCGACGGTCGCCAGTGCCGAGGCCACGTCGGCCAGGCCGGCGCGGTAGGCATCGGCGGCGGCGGGATCGAGGCGGATGAGGAAGTCGCGCTCGTCCAGTTGCAGGCGGGCCAGCGCCAGTTCCATGCGGGCCGCCTCCGCCCCCGTCTGGCGGAAGGCCTCCAGCCGGCCGAGGGCGCCGTCCAACCGGGCCTGCCCGACCAGATAAGCCCCTGCCGCCACCGTGGAAGCGAGCAGTGCCAGACCGGCCAGCAGGGCGATGCGCCGGCCGATGGGCAGCCGCGCTGCCATGTCCTGCACCGAAAGGCGCCGGCCGCGGTGCACGCGACCGGCCGCCGAAGGGTCGGCGACCGCATCCAAGGCCATGGCATTCCCCCAAAAGTCTGAAGGGCAAGCGTGTCGCGACGCTATGCCGCATCGGCCGGGGGATCAACGGCACCGCCGTGAAGAGTTGGTTGCGCCGGTGTTACGACGCCAGACCGCAGACGACAGACCGCAGACGGCAGACGGGGCGGGCCCCTGTGCGGCACCCGCCCCGTCCGGTCGGATCGAAAGCCGCCGCCTGCCGGCGGCCGCCGTCGTCTTACATGAGGCCGAGCTTCTTCGCCTCGATCATCAGCTCGTCACGGAACTGCGGCGCCGCCAGGCCGATCAGCAGCTCGGCGCGCTCCTGCATGGACTTGCCCTTCAGGTTGGCGAGGCCGTGCTCGGTCACCACGTGGTGGGTGTCCATGCGCGGGTCGGTCACCGGGCCGGACAGGCGCGGCACGATGCGCGACAGCTGGCCGTTCTTGGCGGTGGAATGCAGGGCGATGAAGGACTTGCCGCCCTTCGCCGCATAGGCGCCGCGCACGAAGTCCAGCTGGCCGCCGGTGCCGGAGAACTGGTGCCCGGCCACGAACTCCGAGCCGATCTGGCCGGTCAGGTCGACCTCAATGGCGCCGTTGACCGAGATCATGTCGTTGTTCTTGGCGATCACCGCCGGGTTGTTCACCCACGCCACCGGATAGCCGACGATGGAGGGGTTGTCGTTCATGAAGTCGAACATCTCGCGGTCGCCGAGGGCGAGCGTGTAGACGTGCTTGAACGGGAACAGCTTCTTGCGCTTGCCGTTCAGCACGCCCTTCTTGATCAGGTCGACCATGGCGGGGCTGAACAGCTCGGAATGCAGGCCCAGGTCCTTGTGGTTGGACAGGAACGACATCACCGAGTTGGGCACGCCGCCGATGCCCATCTGCAGGGTGGCGCCATCGGGAATGTGCTCGGCGATGAAGGCGGCGATCTTCTCGTCCTCGACGCTGGCGTCCTTGGAGTGGGCCTCCATGAGCACCGAGGTGTGCTCGACGACGGCATCGACCTCGGAGACGTGCAGCAGGCACTCGCCGAAGGTGCGCGGCATGTTGGGGTTGACCTCGACGATCAGCCGCTTGCAGTTGCGCACCACGGTGGCGCCGTAGTCGGGGCTGGTGCCGAGCGAGAAGTAGCCGGCGCGGTCCATGGGGGACACCTGCACGACGAAGCAGTCGGCGCCGATTTCCTCGGTCAGCAGCTTGCCGGCCTGGTGGAAGGCGCAGGGCACGAAGTGGATGTACTCCTTGCCGACCTCATAGCCCTTCTTGGCCAGCGCGCGGTCGAAGGCGGACATGAACAGCGGATGCGGCTTCACCACGTCCATCAGTTCGGGCACCAGCAGGGTCTTCACCGCCGCATCGCTGGCGTGCATGTAATAGACCGGCAGCCGCGTGAACTCGCCGCGCTTCACGCGCTCGGCCACGGCGGCCATGATCGCGGGCGGCATTGCCGTGCCCATGCCGAGCACCAGGTTTTCCCGGTCGTTGACCAGCTTGGCCGCATCGGCGGCGCTGCACAGCTTGTCCTGGTACATGGTCGCGTAATAGGACACGAAGCCCTCCTGCGTTGACAGTTCCCCATCCGGTGCGCGGCGTCGGCCGCACCACCCGTCACTATGTTGCATTGCGGCAGGGTTCTATCAAGTCCGCCGCGTGCTGACCAGCATACAAGCGCAGAGTTGATAGGGATTTAACAGATCCGTCCTTATTGCAGTGCAACGGCCCCGCGCCCGGTGGGGCGGCGGGGCCGTTGCACTGGGGACGGTGCCGCAACGGCGCCGCCCTATGGGTGTGGCAGGGTCAGTCGGCGCGCAGCACGTCGATGAAGCGGCGGGTCTCGTCCGCCAGACGGCGCATCTGCGAGCCCAGCGCCTCCGCCAGATCGGCAAGTTCGCGGGCGCGCTCCAGATCCTCGTCCTGCTGCATGCCGACAAGCCCTTCGTGCACCGCCAGGAAGCTGTTGGCGGCGGTGGCATTGGCCAGGCGCATGCGCTGGATCGGGCCGGCCACCTGCGGGTCGACGGAGAAGCGCGCGGGACGGATGATTTCGGCAGTCATGACACGACCCTCCCCTGGAGATGGGGGCGGCGTCCTGATAGGGGCAGTCGCCCGGGTGTCTACAGCCGCAAGTATACGCACATGGTGCGGAAGATGCAAGCGAAAGCCGCACTTTGTGCGTTGCAAACAGGGCCGCACGGCCGTAGACTGTCCACGACAGCCCGCCGATCCACCGGCGGCAGCGCACGCGAGGGAGGGCGCGACATGACCCCCAAAGCCTTCAAGCTCTGGCGCAAGTCGTTGAATCTGTCGCAGAAGGACGCGGCGGCGGCGCTCGGCCTCAAGCACCGCATCGTGCAGTACTACGAGAAGGGGGAGCGGGACGGCAAACCCATCCGCATCCCGCGCTCCGTGCGTCTGGCCTGCTGGGCGCTGAGCCAGGGAGTCGTCGATTTCGACGGCAGCACGGCGGAAGCGCGCGCCCTCGCCGATATCTCCGACACCCCCGCGCCGCCCGCCGCGCCGCGGCGAACCGCCGGAGCGGCGGAGGCGGAGGCGGCGGCAGCCGACGCCTGAGCCCGGCCGCCACCACCCACTCCGCGTCAGGGCCACCGTTGCCTCAAGCGTAGGCGCGCAGCGGCGTGTCGCCGTCGAAATCGCCGCCGTCGTCATCGTCGTCGCCATCCGGCGCCGGCGTGGCGAAGGCATCGGCATCGCCCGGAATGATGGCGATATGGACGGCGTGCAGACGTTCGAACAGGTGGTTGGCATCGTCGGCCAGCTGCAGCTGCCGGGCCGGCAGGATGTCGCGGTAGGCATCCACCGGCACCGGCGCCAGACGGATGCGCGGCGGCGGCACCTGCAGGATCTCGCTGTCCCCCAGCAGCCGCGCCTGGTGCGCCTGGATGAGCTGCAGGGCATGACACAGCCGGACGGTGAGGATGCGGTTGGTCTGCAACATCACCACCCGCTCGCTCCACGGCAGGCAGAGGCGGTCCTGGCGGGCGTCGCGGTGGACGTAGTCGCGCATGCGCTCCATCAGCGCCAGGGCGTCGTGATACAGGTTCTCAAGCATGGTCCTGGTCATGGCGGGTCTCCCGGTTATGACCGTTGGGCCGAGGAAGGCGTCCTCAGGCGGCGCGCACGCCACCGAGGAAGTGGTCCAGTTCCTTGCGCAGCAGCGCCGAATGGTGGGCCAGGGTGGAAGCCGACATCTGCACCTGCGAGGCGGCGGCGCCGGTTTCGCCGGCGGCATCCTTGACCCCGGCGATGGTGTGGGTGACGTCGCCCGCCCCGGCCGCGGCGGCGGCGACGTTGCGGGCGATTTCCTGCGTCGCCGCGCCCTGCTGATCGACGGCGGCGGCGATGGCCCCGGCGGTGTCGCTGATGCGCCCGATGGTGCGGCCGATGTCCTGGATGGCGGCCACGGTGCCGCGGGTGGCGGCCTGGATGGCGACGATCTGCTGGGTGATGTCGTCGGTGGCGCGGGCGGTCTGGTTGGCGAGCGTCTTGACCTCGTTGGCGACCACCGCGAAGCCCTTGCCGGCATCGCCCGCCCGCGCCGCCTCGATGGTGGCGTTCAGCGCCAGCAGGTTGGTCTGGCTGGCGATGTCGTTGATGAGCACCACCACCTCGCCGATGCGCTCCGCCGCCTGGGCCAGATCGCGCACCATGCGGTTCGACTCCTCCGCTTCGGCGACGGCCGCCTGCGCCTCCGATGCCGCACCGGCGACGCGGCGGCTGATGTCGGCGATGGAGGCGGTGAGTTCCTCGGTGGCGGCTGCCACCGTCTCCACGCTTGCCGTCGCTTCCTCGGCGGCGGCGGAGACGGCGGTCGACTGGCGGCTGGTTTCCTCGGCGGTGGAGGTCATGGCCGAGGCGGTCGCCTCCAGTTCCGACGCGGCATCGGACACCGTCGCCACCACCTCGCCCACCGCCCGCTCGAAGTCGTCGGCCAGGCGGAGCATGAGCGCCTTGCGCTCGGCGGCGGCGCGGGCCTCGGCGGCCTTCTGCTCGTCGGCGAGGCGGCGGCGTTCCGCCATGCTCTGCTTGAAGACCTCCATGGCGCGGGCCATTTCGCCGATTTCGTCGCCGCGCTCGCCGCCCACCACCTCGACGTCCAGGCGGCCGTCGGCCAGGTCGTGCATGCGGTGGGCAAGGTCGATGGTCGGGCGGGAGATGTCGCGCACGATGCGCCACGCCAGGGCACCGGCGGCCAGCAGCAGCACGCCGGCGATGGTGGCGAACAGCCGCGCCTCGGCCCAGAACGCCGCCCACACCCGATCCAGATAGACGCCGCTGCCGATGAACACGCCCCACGGCGCGAAGGCCTTGACGTAGGATACCTTGTCCACCGGCTGGTCGTGACCCGCCTTCGGCCACTGGTAGCCGACGTAGCCATCCCCCTGCCCCTGCGCCACCTCCGCCATGCGGGCGATGAAGCGGACGCCGGCCGGATCTTCGGCGGCAAGCATGGCGGTGCCTTCCAGGTCGGGGCGGGCCGGCATCACCTGCGCGGTGCCGTCCAGCCCGACGACGAACACGTATTCCTGGCCGTCGTAGCGGATGGCGCGCACCGCCTCGGCCGCCGCCGCCCGGGCCTCCGCCTCGCCGACGGCACCGGAGCGGGCGCGTTCGTGGTGGTGGGCATAGATGGCGTGCGCCGCTTCGACCATGCCGCGGGCCTTGTCGCGGCGGCCCTCCAGCAGGGTCTCCTCGACAAAGACCAGCGCCACGGCGCACAGAATGAGGAACCCGACGGCCAGCAGGCCAACCGGAAGCCAGATCTTGGGGCCGATACCGAGCCTGGATAGCGCCATGAAAGCCTCCCGTGCGTGAGGTTCAGGTTTGCAGCAGGCCCACCATGGGGCTGCTTCCAGGCCGCCAGAAATGAAACTTTTTCTAATGAGACCAGCCGGTTACGGCAGGGTGACCGGTTTATGTCCCGGCTGTTACCAATCACCGGCAAGGCGGTGGAATCCCTGAACCTTTCAGGGGCTTACGAATAACGGCATAAGACGTGGACAACTTCGCAGGTCGTCCATATCCGGTCGGGCTGGCGGGGCGGTCCGGGCGGTCCGGCCTCGACTCGATGGTGGCGGCAGGGCAGGTCTGCACTGTCATCCCCTTGACTTGTTGCGCCGGCTGCGCTTCACAGACAGCTTCGCACATCGGCTGACGGACGCGCCGCACGGCGGCGCCGCGGCCCAACCGCAGGAGCGTCCCGTGACTGGCAAGGTTCTCGTCGCGCAGGGAGGCGGCCCCACCGCCGTCATCAATCAGTCGCTGGTCGGCGCGGTGCTGGAAAGCCGCAAGTTCCGCAGCGTCGAGAAGGTCTACGGCGCCCTGCACGGCGTGCGCGGCATCGTCGACGAGGACTTCCTCGACCTCACCCAGGAAACCACCCACAACCTGGAACTGGTGGGCGAGACGCCGTCCTCCGGCCTCGGCTCCACCCGCGACAAGCCCGACGCCGCCTATTGCCGCGAGATCTTCACGGTGCTGCAGGCGCACGGCATCGACAACTTCTTCTACATCGGCGGCAACGACAGCTCCGACACCGTGCGCATCGTCGCCGAGGAAGCCCGCAAGGCCGATTACGCCCTGCGCTGCATCCACATCCCGAAGACCATCGACAACGACCTGGTCATCACCGACCACTGCCCCGGCTATCCCTCGGCGGCGCGCTATGTGGCGCAGGCCTTCATGGGCGCGAACCTGGACAACGCCGCCCTGCCCGGCGTCTACATCGGCGTCGTCATGGGCCGCCACGCCGGCTTCCTCACCGCCGCCGCCGCCCTTGGCAAGAAGTTCCCCGACGACGGCCCGCACCTCATCTACATCCCCGAGCGCGCCTTCGACGAAGACCGCTTCCTGGCCGACGTGAAGGCCACGTTCGAGCGGTACGGCCGCTGCGTCATCGCCGTGTCGGAAGGCATCGCCGACAAGGACGGCGTGCCCATCGCCACCAAGCTCGCCAAGGAGATCGAGCGCGACGCCCACGGCAACGTGCAGCTGGGCGGCGGCGCCCTGGCCGACCTGCTGACCGAGATCATCAAGCGCAAGCTGGGCATCAAGCGCGTGCGCGGCGACACCTTCGGCTACATCCAGCGCAGCTTCGTCGGCTGCGTCTCCGACGTCGACCAGCGGGAGGCCCGCGAGGTGGGCGAGAAGGCGGTGCAGTACGCCATGTTCGGCGACCGCGACGGCTCCGTCACCATCCACCGCACCGGCTGGTATTCGGTCGACTATCACCTGACGCCGCTGGAGGACATCGCCGGCAAGACCAAGGTGATGCCCGACGAGTTCATCGCCGACAGCGGCACCGACGTCACCGACGCCTTCCGCCTGTACCTGCGCCCGCTGCTCGGCCGCGGCATGCCCGATGCCTTCCGCCTGCGCGGCAACACCGTGCCGAAGATCCTGAAGAAGGGCTGATGGCGGGCTCCCTTCACCTCATCAAGCTCTGCGTCGGCTGCGACAGCCCGGATGACCTGCGCCAGTGGCAGGCCGGGCGGCTGGCGACGCAGGGCCGCATCGTCCATGTCACCCGCATGACCCCGAAGCGGGCCGACGAGCTTCTGGCCGGCGGCTCGCTCTACTGGGTCATCAAGGGCATCGTACGGGTGCGCCAGCCCATCCTCGCCCTGCACGAAGGCGCCGACGAGGACGGGCGCGGCTTCTGCGCCATCGAACTGGACCAGGGGCTGGTGGAGGTGCAGTCGCGCCCCCACCGCCCGTTCCAGGGCTGGCGCTACCTCAAGGCGGAAGACGCCCCGCCGGACCTCCCTCAAGGCACCGCCGGCGAGGCCCCGCCGCCGCCGGAAATGGCGGCGGAACTGCGGAAGCTGGGGTTGCTGTGACAGCGCCCGCCGCCGACACCACCGCGCGCAGCCGCGTCTGGGCCCTCGCCGTGCCCGTCATCCTCGCCAATCTGTCGGTGCCGCTGCTCGGCATGGTGGATACGGCGGTGATGGGGCATCTGGACAGTCCGGCCTACCTGGGGGCCGTCGCCATCGGGTCGCTGCTGTTCAGCTACCTCTACTGGGGCTTCGGCTTCCTGCGCATGGGCACCACCGGCCCGACGGCACAGGCCATGGGCGCCGGCGACGGGGCGGAGGCGCGGGCGGTGTTCGGCCGCGCCTTCCTCATCGGCGTCACCGTGGCGCTGCTGCTGTGGGCGGCGCAGGTACCCGTCCAGGCCATCGCCTTCGCCCTGCTGGACGGCAGCGACGAGGTGGAGGCGCTGGCGGCGGAGTACTTCACCATCCGCATCTGGTCGGCGCCGGCGGCGCTGGTGCAGTTCGCGCAGATCGGCTGGCTGATGGGCCTCGGGCGGGCGAAAGCCGTGCTGGCGCAGCAGGTTGTCGCCAACATCCTCAACATCTGCCTGAACCTCGCCTTCGTGCTCGGCCTCGGCATGGACGTGGACGGCGTGGCGCTCGCCACCGTCATCGCCGAATACGCCGGCATGGCCGTCGGCTTCCTGCTGATGCGCTCCAGCCTGCGCGCCCTGCCCGGCCGCTGGAGCCGCGACCGCCTGCTCGACCCGCGCCGGCTGCGGCGGCTGGTGGGGGTGAACGGCGACATCTTCATCCGCACCCTGTGCCTGATTTCCGCCTTCGCCTGGTTCACCGCCCAGGGTGCCCAGGCCGGCGACGTCACCCTGGCCGCCAATGCGGTGCTGCTGACCTTCCTGACCATCGCCTCCTACGCCCTCGACGGCTTCGCCCATGCGGCGGAAACCCTGGTCGGCGGCGCCGTCGGGGCCGGCGACCGGCGGGCGCTGGGCGAGGCGGTGCGGGCCTCCACCGGTCTGGCGGTGACCATGGCGGCGGCGATCTCGGCCCTCTTCCTGGTGGCGGGAACACCGCTCATCCACCTGCTCACCGGCCTGCCGGAGGTGCGGGCGGCGGCCGGTGAGGCGCTGCCCTGGGCCATCGTGCTGCCGCTGGTGGCGGTGTGGGGGTTCCAGTTCGACGGCATCTTCCTCGGCGCCACGGAAAGCCGGCCCCTCAGCACCATGATGGTGCTGTGCCTGGGCGCCTTCCTCGGCCTCAGCTGGCTGCTGCTGCCGCTGTGGGGCAACCATGGCCTGTGGGCCGCCTTCACCGCCTTCATGGCCCTGCGCGGGGTGAGCCTCGGCCTGCTTTATCCGGCGCTGGCGCGGCGGGTTGCGGTCAACGGCCGGCCGGCGGCGGACAGCCCTCCGGCCATTCCCCCCGCAGCGCCATCCCCTCCAGCCTGAGCAGCGCCGCCACCGCCATGGCGTCGGTGATCTCGCCGTCGCGGGCCATGCGGAAAGCCTCCGCCAGCGGCACCCGGCGCAGGGCGAGGTCTTCGGTGTCCTCGGGCGCCGCCTCGCCGGCGGTCAGGTCCCAGCACAAGTAGATCACCGCCGCCTCGTCGGACAGCGAGTTGGAGAGGTGCAGGCGCAGCAGCTCGTGCCACCGGCCGGCGCGCAGGCCGGTTTCCTCCGCCAGTTCGCGGCGGGCTTCCTCCAGCGGCGGCACGTCCTTGCGGCCGCCGCCCTCGGGGATTTCCCACGAATAGGCCTCCAGCGGATAGCGCCACTGGCCCACCAGCCAGGTGAACCCTTCGGCATCCACCGGCACCACGCCGATGGCCAGCCCCTTCGGCCGCACCACGCCATAGATGCCGCGGCTGCCGCCGGGGGTGCGGACGTCGTGTTCCTCCAGCGTCAGCCAGGGGTTGTCGTAGATCTGCCGGCGGCTGAGGGTGGTCCACGGGTTGCGGGGGCGGTCTGACAACGGCTCTTTCCTTCCGTGCGGGCTTCGGGGCATGCTTCCCCGCCGCAGCCAACGGCACAAGGGAAAATGCCGTTGCGCCCTTTCGGCCGATGCCCCGCCATCCCCACATGAAGGGGCCGACACGCAAGCAGTCCCGGAGAATCTTCGTGAAGACAGACGAGCGCCGCGTCATCCGCCTCAGCGAGTATGCGCCCTATCCCTTCCGCGTCGACTCGCTCGACCTCGTCTTCGACCTCGATCCCGCGAAGACCCGTGTCCACAGCACCCTGGCCCTGACCCGCAGCGGCCATGCCGACGACCTGGTGCTGGACGGCGACGACCTGACGCTGGTTTCCGTCAGCCTGGACGGCAAGGAGCTGCCGGCCGACCGCTACAGCACCGACGGCGGCAGCCTGACCGTGCGCGACGTGCCCGACCGCTTAACCCTGGAGGTGGTGACGGAAATCGCTCCGGCGGACAACACCAAGCTTGAGGGTCTCTACGTCTCCGACGGCATGTTCTGCACCCAGTGCGAGGCGGAGGGCTTCCGCCGCATCACCTACTTCCCCGACCGGCCGGACGTCATGACCCGCTACAAGGTCACCCTGCGGGCCGACAAGGCGGCTTATCCGGTGCTGCTGTCCAACGGCAACCGCGTCGACCAGGGCAAGCTGAAGGACGGCCGCCATTACGCCGTGTGGGAAGATCCGTTCAACAAGCCGTCCTACCTGTTCGCCCTGGTCGCCGGCGACCTGGAGCGGGTGCACGACACCTTCCGCACCCGATCCGGCCGCGACATCGAGCTGAACATCTGGGTGGAGCACGGCAACGGCCCGCGCTGCGCCTTCGCCATGCAGAGCCTGAAGAAGGCCATGACCTGGGACGAAGAGGTCTACGGCCTGGAATACGACCTCGACCTGTTCAACGTGGTGGCCGTGTCGGCCTTCAACATGGGCGCCATGGAGAACAAGAGCCTCAACATCTTCAACGCCAAGGCCATCCTCGCCGACCCCGACACCGCCACCGATGCGGAATACGAGTACATCGAGGCCGTGGTCGCCCACGAATACTTCCACAACTGGACCGGCAACCGCATCACCTGCCGCGACTGGTTCCAGCTGTCGCTGAAGGAGGGCCTGACCGTCTTCCGCGACCAGCAGTTCTCGGCCGACATGCGCTCGGCGCCGGTGGAGCGCATCAACCAGGTGCGCACCCTGCGGGCCCGCCAGTTCCCCGAGGACGGCGGACCGCTCGCCCATCCGGTGCGGCCGGACAGCTACATCGAGATCAACAACTTCTACACCGCCACCGTCTACGACAAGGGCGCCGAGGTCATCCGCATGATGCACCGGCTGCTGGGGGCGGACGGCTACCGCAAGGGCATCGACCTCTACGTCGCCCGCCACGACGGCACCGCCGCCACCTGTGACGATTTCGTCGCCGCCATGCAGGATGCCAACCGCCGCGACCTGCTGCAGTTCAAGCGCTGGTACTCCCAGGCCGGCACGCCGCAGGTGGAGGTCAGCGACCACTTTGCCGACGGCGTCTACAGCCTGACCATCCGCCAGCACACCGACCCCACCCCCGGCCAGCCGGACAAGCAGCCGCTGCACATGCCCTTCGAGATCGGGCTGCTCGGCCGCGACGGCGCCAGCCTGCCGGTGCGCCTGGAGGGCGAGGTCGCCTATACCGACAGCCGGGTGCTGGAGCTGCGCGAGGCGGAGCATACCTTCCGCTTTGTCGGCCTGCCGGAGAAGCCGGTGCCGTCGCTCAACCGCGGCTTCACCGCCCCCATCCGCCTGAAGACCGCCCACAGCGCCGCCGACCGGGCGCTGCTGATGGCCCACGACCCCGACACCTTCGCCCGCTGGGAAGCCGGCCAGCAGTATGCCACCGACCTGCTGCTGGCCGCCGTGGCGGCCCGCGCCGACGGTAGCAACAGCGCCCCCGACACGGCGGAATTCGTCGCCGCCCTCGGCCAGTGCGCCGCCGACGACAGCCTCGACCCGGCCTTCCGCGCCCAGGTGCTGGCCCTGCCGAGCGAGGACTATCTGGCCGAGCAGATGGCGGTGATCGATGTCGAGGGCATCCACGCCGCCCGCGAGGCCCTGCGCCGCGACATCGCCGCCGCCCATGGCGACCTGTTCCGCTCCTTGCGCGACACCCACCGCGCCGCCGCCGGCCCCTTCGCCCCCACCGCCGAGGGCGCCGGCCACCGGGCGCTTGCCAACGCGGCCCTGGCCTACCTCGGCCTCGATCCGGCCAATGCCGACCTGGCGGCGGAGCAGTATCGCACCGCCGACAACATGACCGACGCCATGGCCGCCCTGCGGGTGCTCAACGACCTGGAGGTGCCGCAGCGGGTGGCGACGCTGGAGCACTTCCACGACCGCTTCAAGGACGATCCGCTGGTGCTGGACAAGTGGTTCTCCCTTCAGGCCCTGTCGCAGCGCCCGGACGTGCTCGACCGCCTGCGCGAGCTGCTGGCCCATCCCGCCTTCTCCATGCGCAACCCCAACCGGGTGCGGGCGCTGATCGGTGCCTTCGCCAATTCCAACCCCATCGGCTTCCACGCCGCCGACGGCCGCGGCTATGCCTTCCTGGTCGACCGGGTGCTGGAGCTGAACACCCTTAACCCGCTCATCGGCGCCCGCCTGCTGCAGCCCATGGGCCGCTGGCGGCGCATGGACGACACCCGCAAGGCGCTGATGAAGCAGGAACTGGACCGCGTGCTGGCCGCCCCGGACCTTGCCCGCGACATCTACGAAATCGCCTCCAAGGCGCGGGCGGAGTAACGCCACCGTGCCGCCTCCCGGCCCTGCCCTGCCCGACCGCCCGACGACGCGCGACCTGAAGGTCCTGCGTCGCACGGCGGCCTTCGCCCTGCCCTACCGCTGGCACATCCTCGGCGCCGTGGTGGCGCTGATGCTGACGGCCGCCGCCACCCTCTCCATCGGCGTCGGCCTGCGGCTGCTCATCGACCGCGGCCTGAGCGCCGGCGACCCGGCCTTGCTCGACCAGGCGCTGGTGGTGCTGCTGGGGGTGGTGGCGGTGATCGCCTTCGGCACCTTCCTGCGCTATTACCTGGTCACCTGGCTGGGGGAGCGGGTGGTGGCCGACATCCGCACCGCCGTGTTCGACCGCGTGCTGACCCTCAATCCCGGCTTCTTCGAGGTCACCAAGACCGGCGAGATCCTGTCGCGGCTGACCACCGACACCACCCTGATCCAGACCGTCATCGGCTCGTCCGCCTCGGTCGCCCTGCGCAACGTGCTGACCCTGAGCGGCGGCCTGGTGATGCTGTTCGTCACCAATGCCAAGCTGGCCGGGCTGGTGGTGCTGGTGGTGCCGCTGGTGGTGGTGCCCATCGTGGTGTTCGGGCGCAAGGTGCGGCGCCTGTCGCGGGCCAGCCAGGACCGCATCTCCGACGTCTCCGCCTATGCCGAGGAAGTGCTCTACGGCATCCGCACCGTGCAGGCCTTCACCCACGAGCCGGTGGACCGCCGCCTGTTCGGCACCGCCACCGAAGCCGCCTTCGACACCGCCATCCGCCGCACCCGCGCCCGCGCGGTGCTGACGGCGGTGGTGATCATGCTGGTGTTCGGGGCCATCGGCGTGGTGCTGTGGGCGGGCGGCCACGACGTGCTGAACGGTGCCATCACCGCCGGCGAACTCACCGCCTTCGTGTTCTATGCCGTCATCGTCGCCAGCGCCACCGGGGCGGTGTCGGAGGTAATGGGCGACCTGCAACGGGCCGCCGGCGCCACCGAGCGGCTGGTGGAACTGCTGGAGACGGTGCCGCAGGTGCCGGTACCGGCGTCGCCGCGCCCCCTGCCGCTGCCGCCGCAGGGCCGGGTGGAGCTGCGCGATGTCGCCTTCCACTACCCGTCGCGCCCCGACCGCGCCGCCCTGCAAGGCTTCTCCCTCACCGTCGAGCCGGGCGAGCGGGTGGCGCTGGTGGGTCCGTCGGGGGCCGGCAAGTCCACCGTCATGCAGCTGATCCTGCGCTTCTACGCCCCCCATGCCGGGCAGGTGCTGGTGGACGGGGTGGACGTGCGCGAGGCCGCACCCGCCGACCTGCGCGGCCGCCTCGGCCTGGTGCCGCAGGAGCCGATCATCTTCTCCGCCGATGCCCTGGAGAACATCCGCTACGGCCGCCCCGAGGCCACCGACGCCGAGGTCCGCGCCGCCGCCGAAGCGGCCCAGGCGCTGGAGTTCATCGAGCGGCTGCCGGACGGCTTCCACACCTTCCTGGGCGAGAAGGGCGTGCGCCTGTCGGGCGGCCAGCGCCAGCGCATCGCCATCGCGCGCGCCCTGCTGCGCGACCCCAGCATCCTGCTGCTGGACGAAGCCACCAGCGCGCTGGACGCCGAAAGCGAGCGGCTGGTGCAGCAGGCGCTGGAGCGGCTGATGGCCGGGCGCACGTCGCTGGTGATCGCCCATCGGCTGGCGACGGTGGTGTCGGCCGACCGCATCGCCGTCATCGACGACGGCCGGCTGGTCGCCACCGGCCCCCATGCAGAGCTGTTGCGGACCAGCCCGCTCTACACCCGCCTTGCCGAACTGCAGTTCGGGCACCAGGAAGCGGAAGCGGCGGCGGAATAGCGCCGCCGCCTACCGTCCACCGCCGCCTCAGCCCGCTTTCAGGGCCGCCTGCTGCTCGGCCTTGAAGCCGACGATGACGCCGGCGTCGCCGCGGTCGAAGATCGGTCGCTTGAGGATCGCCGGATGCGCGAGCGCCAGCGCCACGGCGCCGTCGACGCTCTCCGCCGCTGCCGTCTGGTCCGGCGGCAGGCCGCGCCAGGTGGTGCCGCGGCGGTTGAGCAGCGTCTCCAGCCCCACGGCGGCGATCCAGCGGCGCAGGTCGGCCTCCGCCAGCCCCTCGGCGCGCAGGTCGTGGAAACGGTGGGCGAGGCCTTCTTCCGTCAGCCACTTCAGCGCCTTGCGGCAGGTGTCGCAGGTTTTAAGGCCGTGGACGACGATCACGGGCAGGTCCTTTCCGGGCAGGGGGAAACGCACGAAAGCCGGGCCCGCCGTCTTCCGGCAGACCCGGCCCCAGGGATCGGGGTCAGAGAAGGAGGACTGTGGGCGGCCTCAGCCGACGGTGTCAACCTTGAGGCCGCGGTCGGGATCCTGCACCACCGGCACCATGCGGCGGTTGCGCTCGGCCTCTTCCGCCGCCTGGCGGGCGGCTTCGGCGGCCGGAACGAGGGTCTGTTCCTGCTGCGCTTCCTGCGGCGACAACGGCTGCTGGTTCTGCACCGTGGCGGTCATGGACGCGGCGGCGGCAGCCGCAGCGGCGCCGGCGACGGCATCCTGGCTGGGATAGGGATTGGGCGCGACGTACATGATGCCCTCCTGCGGGACTCGGTGCCTTCACACTCTACCACTGAAGATCGGCGCCGACCAGCCGGACATCAACCCCCGCGAGTCACAGCCGCCGCACCGCCGCCAGCAGGGCACCGGCGCCGATCAGCATGCCGCCCGACAGCCGGTTGACCAGCCGCCCGAAGCCGGCCCGCTTCAGCACCGGCACCAGCCGGCCGCCGCCGGTGGCATAGGCCATGATCCACAGGAACTCGCAGATGCCGAAGGTGACGGCCAGGATGGTCACCTGCGGCACCAGCGGCTGGGCGGTGTCGATGAACTGCGGGAACAGGGCGACCAGAAAGACGATGGCCTTGGGGTTGGAGAAGCACACCAGGAACGCCTGGGTGCCGAGCTTCCACGCCGACGTCGGGCGGCCGTCGATCCCCGGCCCCTCGGCCTGGGAGACATCCACATGCGGGTCCGACCGCCACGTCTTCACGCCGATGTAGAACAGGTAGGCGACGCCGCACCACTTCACCACCTGGAACGCCGTTTCCGACGCAGCCAGCAGGGCGCCGAGGCCGGTGACGGAAATGATCTGCAGCAGCGTCAGCGCCAGCACCGCGCCGATCCCGGTGGCCACCGCCTTGCGCGCGCCGTAACGGATGCCGTGGCTGAGCGCCAGCAGCATGTTCGGCCCCGGCGTGCCGGACAGGAAGAACACGGTGGTGACGAACAGAAGCCACGTCTGCCACGTCATGGGATCGCCTCCGATGCAGCAAGGATCGCACTTTAGACCCACTTCCGATGCTGAGGAAGAGCCATTGCCGGGGGGTTGTGAACCACCAAGACACAAAGACACCAAGGAGGGCGGTGTTCGACGGCAGGCGGCGATCCCCCCGCCCTGCGCAGCAGACTTAATATGCCTTCGGCAAAGACCTGGCGATGCGCAAACGCAGGGAGGCAACACCCCGACAGGCTCCGCCGCCTTGGTGTCTTGGTGCCTTGGTGGTATTCCCCTCTCCTGCACCGTCGCCCCCGCGCCCCTACCCCCTCGACAGCGCGACCCGCCGGTGGCAAGGTGCCGCCCCGTTCCGACCCAGTGTGGAGATCGCCGCGATGACGACGGCCGATGCGTCCTTCTTCGGCGTGATGCCCGTGGAGCGCTTCCTTGCCGAGTACTGGCAGAAGAAGCCGCTGTTCATCAAGGGCGCCTTCAAGGATTTCGTCAGCCCCATCGAGCCCGACGAGTTGGCCGGCCTCGCCCTGGAGGACGACGTCGAAAGCCGCATCGTCATCGAGAACGGCAAGACCCCGTGGGAACTGCGCCACGGCCCCTTCAGCGAAAAGACCTTCAAGGGCCTGCCCAAGGACAAGTGGACGTTGCTGGTGCAGGGCGTCGACCTGTGGGTGCCGGAGGTGGCGGCGCTGGTGGATGACTTCCGCTTCATCCCCAACTGGCGCATCGACGACATCATGATCTCCTACGCCGCCGACGGCGGCGGCGTCGGCCCGCATTACGACACCTACGACGTCTTCCTGCTGCAGGCCCATGGCCGCCGCCGGTGGGACATCGGCCAGCTGTGCGAGGCGGCCACGCCCATCCTTGACCACCCCGCCCTCCGCATCCTGACCGAGTTCGACGCCACCGACGGCTGGGACTGCGAGCCGGGCGATCTGCTCTACCTGCCGCCGCGCCTCGCCCACTTCGGCGTCGCCCAGGGCAATGACTGCATGACCATCTCGGTCGGCTTCCGGGCGCCGGGCGTCGGCAGCATGATCCGCGAGTTCGCCGAGAGCATCGCCGAGCGGGTGCCGGAGGAAGTGCGCTACGAAGACCCCGACCTCGCCGTGCAGGCCAACCCCGGCGAGATCACTCCGGCTGCGGTGGAGCGCATCCGCACCCTGGTGATGCAGCGCCTGGACGACCCCGACAGCCTGGCGGCGTGGTTCGGCAAGCATGTGACCGAGCCGAAGTACGATTATTTCCCCAGCCCGGCGGACGCGCCGCTGGGGCCGGATGGCGTGCGGCGGGCGCTGGCCGACGGCGCCGATCTGCGCCGCAACGAAGGCAGCCGCTTCGCCTATCAGGAACGGACGGGCGGCGGCATCCGTCTGTTCGTCGACGGCGAGGGCTTCCTGTGCGCCGGCGCCGCCGCCGACCTCGGCCGCCTGCTGTGCGCCGAGACCTTCATCGAGGCCGACCGCCTGCGGGAGACGGTGCGTGATGGCGCCGCCCTCGGCCTGCTGGCGCAACTCCATGATCGCGGGTCGCTGCACCTTGATTGAGGTCGAGGACTATCCCTTCACCGGCTACCTCGCCGCCGACGGCTTCCTGGACCCTCTGCTGGAGGAACTGGGCGAGGCCGCCTCCCACGTCCACGGCCGGCTGGTGTTCTGCCCCGGTCCGCCGCGGCCGGCGGCGTGGTCGCAGAACACCTGGACGGCGCCGCGGCTGATCCGCTTCGAGAGCAACGGCGACGCCGCCCGCGCCCTGCGCGACATCCAGCGCAACTGGGCCTTCTACGGCGTCGAACATCACCGCCGCGCCGCCCTGATCCAGGAGAAGCTGCCGCACGTTTCGGCCAAGCCGCTGGTGTTTCCGCAGCCGGCCCCGACGGCGCCGCTCGGCTCGTGGACGCTGCTCGACCGCACCACCCTGGTGGCGGCGGCGCAGTGTTCCAGCCCCTTCGCCAACGGCGAGGTCGCCTTCGTCGAGGACCGCGACGGCCCGCCGAGCCGCGCCTATCTGAAACTGTGGGAAGCCTTCACCCTGCTCGGCCGCATGCCGGGACCGGGCGATCGGGTGATCGACCTGGGCGCCTGCCCCGGTGGCTGGACCTGGGTGCTGCAGCGCCTGGGGGCGCAGGTGGTGGCGGTGGACAAGGCGCCGCTCGACCCGCGCGTCGCCGCCCTGCCGGGGGTGGAGGTGCGGCTGGAAAGCGCCTTCGGCCTCAAGCCCGCCGATGTCGGGCCGGTGGACTGGCTGCTGTCCGACGTCATCTGCTACCCCGAGCGCCTGCTGCGGCTGGTGACCGAATGGATCGACAGCGGCCTCGCCCGCAATTTCCTCTGCACCATCAAGTTTCAGGGGGCGACGGATCACGAGACTGCGCGCGCCTTTGCAGCCATTCCTGGCAGCCGCGTCCTGCACCTGTCGGTCAACAAGCACGAACTGACGTGGATTCGCCTCGCGGACAGGCAATAGATACCACGCAACAGTTGAACTTCCACCCGGCAATTGTATGATGACAGCGGGAAATCGCTGGGGGGAAGAACATGACGTCGGAAGACCTGCGCGCCATCGTCGCCATGGAGACCCGCGCGCCGTCGCGGGCGGACGAGGTGCGGGCGCTGAAGCTGTGCCTGCGCCACCTCATCCGCGACGCCGAGGCCCTGGAGCTGCCGACGGTGGTGACGGCGCTGGAAACCGCCGTCACCGCCCTTGACTCCGCCGCCGCCCGCTGACCGTCGCAACCGGCGGCGGGCCGGGCCTCATCCGCGCGGCAGGGGCGTGAAGTCGTCGCTGCCGAGGAAGTGCGGCCGGCGCCGGGCGGGCCCGAAGGCCTGCTTCGGCGTGTTTTCCACGCTGTTGTAGACGATGAACACGTTCGACCGTGGGTACGGCGTGATGTTGCCGTTGGACCCGTGAACGACGTTGCATTCGAAGAACAGCACCGATCCCGCCGGGCCAACCGGCTGTTCGATGCCGCAACGCTTTTCCAGCCACTCCATGCTGGTATCGGACGGCACGCCGAATTCCTGGCGGCGCAGCGAGGCCTTGAAGTGGTCGTCCGGGGTGCCGCCGGAGCAGGCGACGAACCACTTGTGCGACCCCGGCATCACCATCACCGGGCCGTTGACGGGGGTGTTCTCCGTCAGCCAGATGGCGCAGGACACCATGCGCATGCGCGGCACGCCGTCCTCCACATGCCAGGTCTCGAAGTCGGAGTGCCAGTAGAACTCCTTCCCCTTGAAGCCGGGCTTGTAGTTGATGCGGCTCTGGTGGACGTAGACGTCGCTGCCGAGCAGCTGGCGGGCGCGGTCGGCGATGCGCGGGTCGGCCGCCAGGCGGCGATAGACGTCGCTGGTCTCGTGCACCCGGAAGATGGAGCGCACGATGTCGCTGTCCGGCTCGCGGATCACCTCGTCGCTGTCGCGGGCGGCGCCGGCCGTGGCCCACAGGCGGTCCAGCTCGGCCGAGAACGATGCCAGGTCGTCAGGGCCGAAGAACGCCGGATAGAACAGGAAGCCGTTGCGGTCGTAGGCCTCCAGTTCGTCCTGGCCGAGCGGGCCATCCGCCGCCGCGCCGTACACCACCGGGTCTTTCCGCTCGGTGATGACGTCTTCCGTTCCCCTGCGCGACGGATAGAGGTCCTGCTCCTGGATCGCATTCATGGTGATGTCTCCTGTGTCGGTCCTGATGGGTGCGGCGGGGGCGGTCAGGCCGCCGCCTCGTCCTCCTCGTCGGTGATGAGCGGATAGACGCCGTTCTCGTCGTGGTCTTCCTTGCCGGTCAGCGGCGGGTTGAAGACGCAGATCATGCGCATGGTCTCGGTGGCCCGCAGCCAGTGGCGCTCGTGCCCGTTCAGGGCGTACATGACGCCGTCGTGCAGCGCGAACGTCTCGCCGGTGTCGATGACCTCGATCTCGCCCTTGCCGCCGACGCAGTACACCGCTTCCAGGTGGTTGGCGTAGTGGATGTAGGTTTCCGTGCCGCCGTGGATGAGCGTGTCATGGAACGAGAAGCCCATGCCGTCCTTGCGCAGCAGCATGCGGCGGCTGGTCCAGGTGCCCTTGTCGGCCTTCACTTCGGCCTCGGTGCCCACCAGGTCTTCGAGCTTGCGAACGATCATTGCGTCTGGTCCTTCTTCCTGTCTTCGTCCGGGTTCCGGTGGCGGCGTGGCGCCGCCCTCAGGCGGCGCTGCGGCTGTGGTTGTCCTGGGTGTCGGAGCCGCCACGCTTGTCCGCCACGGCGGCGAAGGCCTGTTCCAGGATGTCGAGGCCCTCGGCCAGCCCCTCGCCGGTGATGGTCAGCGGCGCCAGGATCTTCACCACCTCGCCGTCGGGGCCGGAGGTTTCGATGATCAGGCCGCGCTTGAAGGCCTCGGCGCAGATCTCCTTGGCCGCGCCCTCGGCGCCCAGGGCGATACCCTGCATGAAGCCGCGGCCGCGCACCTCGCCCTTGAACTGCGGGAAGCGGTCGCGCAGGCGCAGGAAGCGTTCGCGGATGATCGCCGCCTTCTCCCGCACGCTGTCGGCCAGGGCGTCGGTTTCCCAGTGGCGCAGGGCTTCCGTGGCGGCGATGAAGGCCAGGTTGTTGCCGCGGAAGGTGCCGTTGTGCTCGCCGGGGCCGAACACGTCGTACTCGGGCTTGATGAGCGTCACCGCCAGCGGCAGGCCGAGGCCGCCAATGGACTTGGACAGGCAGATGATGTCGGGCTCGATGCCCGCCGGCTCGAAGCTGAAGAAGGTGCCGGTGCGGCCGCAGCCGGCCTGCACGTCGTCGACGATCATCAGCATGTCGTGGCGGGTGCACAACTCGCGCAGGCGCTTCAGCCACTCCATGGAGGCGGCGTTGATGCCGCCCTCGCCCTGCACCGTCTCCAGGATCACCGCCGCCGGCAGGTCGACGCCGGAGCCGGCGTCCAGCACCAGTTTCTCGAAGTAGCCGAGGGTGTCGACGCCCTTGCCGAGATAGCCCTCGAACGGCATGAACACGGTGTTGTTGAGCGGCAGGCCGGCACCGCCGCGCTTGAACTGGTTGCCGGTGACCGCCAGCGAACCCAGCGTCATGCCGTGGAAGGCGTTGGTGAAGCTGACGATCTTCTCCCGCCCCTTGACCTTGCGGGCGAGCTTGAGGGCGCTTTCCACCGTGTTGGTGCCGGTCGGCCCCGGGAACATCATGCGGTACGACAGGCCGCGCGGCTTCAGGATGACATCCTGGAAGCGCTCGATGAAGCGGCCCTTGGCGGCGGTGGCCATGTCCAGGCTGTGCAGCACGCCGTCGTCCTGCAGGTAGTCGATGACCGCCTGCTTCATGGCGTCGTCGTTGTGGCCGTAGTTGAGCGCGCCGGCGCCGGCGAAGAAGTCGATGTATTCGCGGCCCTTGTCGTCGATCAGGGTGTGGCCCTTGGCCTTGACGAACACGGCGGGAAAGTCGCGGACGTAGGAGCGGACGTTGGATTCGTAGGTGGCGAAAATATCCATGGGGGTCTTCCTCCCGGTGGTCTTGTTGCCGACGGCGAGCGGGCCGATGCGGAACAGGCGCTCTGGCTCGTGGGCCGCGCCGGTGGCGGGGAACCAGTCCCCGGGGAAAATCTCGGACACCGCGACGGCGGCGTGATGGCGCCGGGCGGCGCCGCGGAACAGGGCTTCGGAGGCGGCGTTGGAGGGCGTGACCGTCGCTTCCAGGAAGCGCGGCGGGCTGCCCTGCGGGCCGGGCCGGCGCAGCAGCGCATCCAGCAGCTGCGAACCGAGGCCGCGTCCCTTCTCGCTCGGCGCCACGCCCACCTGCCACACGAACACCGTGTCCGGCTGGCGCGGCGGCACGAAGCCGATCACGAAGCCGACCAGGCGGCCGTCGCGCTCCGCCACCAGGCTGGTGTCGGAGAACCACTGCCCCATCATCAGGTAGGCGTAAGGGGAGTTGCGGTCGAGCGCGCCGGTGGCGTCTACCAGGGCGACCATGGCGGCACCGTCGGCGGCCCGGGCCGGGCGGATGAGCGGCGCCGTCGGGCGCGTGGCAGGCTCGTCGGCATCGGCGGCGACGGGTCGCGGCAACGCGGCACCAGCGCCATGACCCTCCGGTGCGGCACAGGCACGGCGGGGAGTTGGGGAAATCGTCATCACCTCGTCACATAATCTTCAGCTCGGACCGGTGAATAAAACTTCCCCGGCCCCTCGATCCATCCGTTCGCGGCCTTCAACGCCCTCCCGACGTTTCGGTTGCGGCAGATCCGACGCCCGCCGACTCCGCGACAGACGCATCGTGCCTTGGCGTGAATGCCATGAACGGCGACGTGCGGTGTGATGAATAAAATACGCATGCTGTCAGATATGTCAACCCATACCCTTTTCTACGCCTCTACGGTTACTCTACAGACAGGCCAAGTTGGACTTCTTGATCCACAAATTTCCACTGGCTTTCCCCGAAGTTTTTACGTCGCCTGACTATTTGCATTTACATTTTTACTGATTTTTCCGTTGATTCCTCCGCCGATGGACCTATCCTGACGACATCGCGCCGGCCCTGCCACCCCTTCCTGACGATACTGGGGCTCTACTCCGTTGCCATCCATCGGCGCCGTCAGGCGTTTGGCAGGCACCGTGACGATCCTTGTCACCAGGATCAGCGCTACTGTCGCCGGAACCAATCACGACACAGGAGGTCAATTCCGCCATGAAAGGCTACATCACCATCGTCCGCCGCGACCGCGACGACGGCTATCAGGCCGAGGTGCTGGGCGTGCCGGGATGCAAGTGCTCGGCCCCGACGGTGGACGAAGCCCTGCACGCCGCCAACCAGACCCTGCGCCGCCGCGCCGAGGAGCTGCAGGAGGAGGGCGCCGACCTGCCGGCGCCGCGCCCGTCGCATGACATGATTTCCGAGGTCGCCCGCCGCTCGGCAGTGGCCGGCGCCTGCCTGCGCGAGCCGAAGCTGAGCGCCTGACGGCAGGATGACCGGCGCCCGGCACCCGGCCGGGAGCGGGCATACGAAAAGGCCGGGGGACGCCGTCTCCCGGCCTTTTCGCGGGTCTGCCGCGGGTCGTTACTGCTGGGTCGGCGCGGTGCCCGTGCCGGTACCGGTGCCACCGTCCGGCGGCGTGGTGGGGGCGCCCTCCGGGTGCGGCTGCGGATTGGTGGTGGGCGACGGACCGGTCTGCGGGCTGTCGCCCGGCATGGCGGGGGCGCCGGGGGTCGGCGTCTGGGCCGGCGGCGCCTCGGTGGCCGGCATGGTGGCCGGCGGCTGAGTGCTCTGTCCGAACATCCACCAGCCGAGCGCCACCACCGCCAGCACGATGATGACGATCATGATGGTGCGGCGCGAATTGTCTTGCCTGTCAGCCACGTGCGGTCCTCCCTTGAAGTTGAGCGCGAGCACGGCCGCCGGGCTTGGCGGACGCCCTGCAAGGGTAACGGGGTGTGTCGGCGGGCGGTTCGGCGCGGTGGGCGCGAAACTCCTTGCACGGCACCGCCGCGCCCGGTAACCCTTGAACGCCCATCCCGGCAACCCCTGCCAGAAGTGTCGCCATGACCACCCGCCTGTCGCTCGTTCTGCGCCATCCTCAGCTCAAGTCCCTGTATGCCTTCTGGGTCTCCCGCTGCGACGAGGACGCCCTGCCCATGGCCGAGGACATCGAGCCCGCCGACCTGCGGCCGTGGATCGGCAACCTGGTGGTGATGGACGTGCAGCGGGCCGAGCAGGGCGGCGGCTATGCCTATGCCTACTACTCCAGCGGCTTCGCCAGCGCCTTCGGCGACAAGGCCGGACGCACCATCGACGACCTGCCGGAAGACCAGCGGGCGCTGATCAAGGCGGAATACGACCGCGTGCGCAGCGAGCGCATTCCCACCTCCCGCGTTTACACCGCCGATTTCGCCGACGGCCGCCAGACGTGGGAACGGCTGGTGCTGCCGTTCTTCGATCCCGACGGCGCCGTGGTCAAGCTGCTGGTTGCCGCCTACCGCCTTCCCGCCTGAGGGTTTTTGCCGAGTCGCGCGGGTTTCTGTTGATCCTGACCGGCCTCCCCTGAGATAACTGAGCCGGACCTTCCGCCCCTGCCGGTCGCGCCGGGGCGCGCCCCCGTCTGTCGCTGCTACCGGAACCGCCACATGACCGCCGACCTCTCCGACGTCACCGCCCCGGACAAGTACGAGGTGATGACCGCCGACGAGTTCAATCTCTGGTGCGCGCTCAACGGCAAGCCCTACCGGCTGGCCCGCCACGTGTGGCCGGACGGCCGCGCCGAGTGGGACGTGGAGGTGAACCCCGGCAAGCCCGACGCCATGGTGTGCTACGGCACCGGCCGCGAGGATGAGGGCGTCGCCGCCGCCGCTGCCTTCGCCTTCATCGCCGGCGTGGAATGGGCCGAAGCCTCCATCCGCGCCCGCCTGGAAGACGAGGTTCTGGCCGGCGAGGACGAGGACGACGAAGACGGCTTCGAGACCTGGGCGGCGGAAGAACCCGACGCCGAGGACGAGCCCGACGCCGACGAGATCGAGGACGGCGACGATGACGCCACGGCGGCAGCCGAGGACGACGCCGACGCCGAAGACGACGCCGAAGAGGCCGAAGAGGACGATGGTGCCGACATCCGCCCGTCGCTCGGCTGCGTCGGCCCGGCGGCGCCGGAGGACTGGAGTAGCAGCAGCGACGACGACGACGGCGAGCCTGCGGACGAGCCTCCCCCCGCCGCCGCCACCGGCGAGGATGCCGACGGCTACGAATACCCCGGCCTCACCCTGCTGCAGCTGCCCAGCAACCGCGACAGCACGCCCGAGGACGAAGCCAAGCTGGCCGGCAATGCCCGCTCGCTGGAAACGGTGCTGAAGAACTTCCGCGTCCGCGGCGAGATCATGGAGGTCAAGGTCGGCCCGGTGGTCACGCTCTACGAGCTGGAGCCGGTGCCGGGCACCAAGTCGGCCACCATCATCAATCTGGCCGACGACATCGCGCGGTCCATGTCGGCCATCACCGCCCGCATCGCCGTGGTGCCGGGGCGCAGCGTCATCGGCATCGAACTGCCCAACGACACGCGCGAAACCGTGTGGCTGCGCGAGATCATGGACAGCGAGTCCTTCCAGGGCAATCACAAGCTGCCGCTGGCGCTCGGCAAGGACATCGGCGGCAACCCCATGGTGGTGGACCTGGCGCGCATGCCGCACCTGCTCATCGCCGGCACCACCGGCTCGGGCAAGTCGGTGGGCATCAACGCCATGATCCTGTCGCTGCTCTACCGCCTGCCGCCGGAAAAGTGCCGCCTCATCATGGTCGACCCGAAGATGCTGGAACTGTCGGTCTACGACGGCATCCCGCACCTGCTGACCCCGGTGGTCACCGACCCCAAGAAGGCCGTGCAGGCGCTGAAATGGGCCGTGCGCGAGATGGAAAGCCGCTACAAGGCCATGGCGACCCTGGGCGTGCGCAACATCGAGGGCTACAACGCCCGCGTCACCGAACTGGTGGAAAAGGGCGAGCGGGTCATGCGGCAGGTGCAGGTCGGCTTCGACCGCGACCGCCGCGAGCCGATCTATGAAGAACAGCCCATGGACCTGCGCCCCCTGCCCTACATCGTGGTGGTGGTGGACGAGATGGCCGACCTCATGCTGGTGGCCGGCAAGGAGATCGAGGCCGCCATCCAGCGTCTGGCCCAGATGGCCCGTGCCGCCGGCATCCACCTCATCATGGCGACGCAGCGGCCGTCGGTGGACGTCATCACCGGCACCATCAAGGCCAACTTCCCCACCCGCATCAGCTTCATGGTGACGAGCAAGATCGACAGCCGCACCATCCTCGGCGAAGCCGGGGCGGAGCAGCTGCTGGGCCAGGGCGACATGCTCTACATGCAGGCCGGCGGCCGCATCACCCGCGTCCACGGCGCCTTCGTCGCCGACCACGAGGTGGAGAAGGTGGTGCGCTTCCTGAAGGATCGCGGCGAGCCCGAATACCTGCACACGGTCACCGAGGACGACGAGTTCGACGGCGACGGCCTCGGCTACGAGGGCGGCGGTAGTGGTGGCGGCGGTGCCGTGGGGCTGGAGAACATCCCCTCCTCCGGCGACGACCTCTACGACCAGGCCCTGGCCCTGGTGCTGCGGGAGCAGAAGGTGTCCGTCAGCTTCATCCAGCGCCACCTGCAGATCGGCTACAACCGCTCCGCCCGGCTGGTGGAGCGCATGGAGAACGAGGGCGTCATCAGCCCCGCCAACCATGTCGGCAAGCGCGAGATCCTGGTCTCCGCCGCCACCTACGGCGGTGGCAGCGCGGCCTCGGGCGGCGACGACGACTACTGACGCCGGCACCCCTCCTCCCGCGTCAGGCGTTGCTGCAGCGCACACTGACCGGGAGGAGAAGTACCCATGGCCCGTCGACGTTCACCCCGCCGCGCCTCCCCCGCCGCTTCTGCCGCGCTGGGGGTCGATGCCCTGCAGGCGGCGGTGAAGTCGGCGGAGATGCTGACGGCGGCGGCGGTCACCATCGGCCTGCGCACCTCCGCCATGGGGGCGGCGTGGCAGGGCTGGCGGCCGCACGACCACCGCGAGAACACCCGCATGGTGACGGAGAAGATGGCGGCCGCTGGCGAGTTCGCCGCCGCCGCCGGCAGCAACATGATCGCCATGCAGACGGAGATGCTGCGGCTGTGGACCGACGTCGGCGCCTGGAGCCGCCTCGCCACCCTCGGCCTCAGCGGCTACAGCGCCATGCTGAAGCCCTACCACACCCGCACCACCGCCAACGCCAAGCGCCTGGGCCGCAGCAAGCGCCGCTGACACGCCTCAGCCGGCCACCCCGAACGCCAGATGCAGGGCCAGACCGGCGAGCGAACAGCCGAGCAGCAGCGGCATCATGCCGACGCGGAAGCGGAAGGTCGCCACCAGCGCCCCCGCCGCCAGGGCGGCCGCCGCCACGTCCACCGTCCGCCACTGCGGCCAGTCGAGCGTCAGCGGGCCGAGGGTGAGGCGGTCGACCTCGGCGAACAGGGTGTGGACGGTGAACCACAGGAACAGGTTCAGGATCACCCCCACCACCGCCGCCGTGACCGCCGCCAGGCTGCCGGCCACCGCCCGGTTGCCCCGCAGCGCCTCCACCCACGGGGCGCCGAGGAAGATCCACAGGAAGCACGGCGTGAAGGTGACCCAGGTGGTCAGCACCGCCGCCAGGGTTCCGGCCACATAGGGGTCGAGCCCGCCGGGGTCGCGGAAGGCGCCGAGGAAGCCGACGAACTGCACCACCATGATCAGCGGCCCGGGCGTCGTCTCGGCCATGCCGAGGCCGTCCAGCATCTCGCCGGGCTGCAGCCAGCCGTAGGTTTCCACCGCCTGCTGCGCCACATAGGCCAGCACCGCATAGGCGCCGCCGAAGGTCACCACCGCCATCTGGCTGAAGAACAGGGCGATGCGGCTGAACACGTCGTCGGGGCCGAGGACGGCGATCAGCACCGCCACCGGCACCAGCCACAGGGTAAGGAAGATGCCGGCAATGCGCAGCGCCCACGACACCGACCGCCGGGCATGGTCGGGGATGCCGTCGCCGAGCGCCGTCTCGCTGTCCGGCGGCCCGGCCGCCCCGCCGCCGCCATGACCGCCGCCGGCGGCGAACTCCCGCCGGCCGAGCCGCCCGCCCAGGAAGCCAAGGACGGCCGCCGTCAGCACGATCACCGGGAACGGCACGTTGAAGGCGTAGATCGCCACGAAGGCGGCGGCGGCGATGGCCGCCATGGCCGGCCCCTTCAGCGCCTTGCGGCCGACCCGCAGCAGGGCCTGGATGACGATGGCCAGCACCGCCGCCTTCAGGCCGAAGAACAGGGCGTTGACCCACCCCACCTCGCCCCAGGCGGCATAGATGAGGCTGAGGGCGAGGATGGCCAGGAACCCCGGCAGCACGAACAGGATGCCGGCGACAAGCCCGCCCGCCGTGCGGTTCAGCAGCCAGCCGATGTAGACCGCCAGCTGCTGCGCCTCCGGCCCCGGCAGCAACATGCAGTAGTTGAGGGCGTGCAGGAACCGGCCCTCGCCGATCCAGCGCTTTTCCTCCACCAGAATGCGGTGCATGACGGCAATCTGCCCCGCCGGCCCGCCGAAGCTGAGGGCGGCGACGCGGGCCCAGGTGCGGGTCGCTTCCGCCAGGGTCGGCAGCCGGGGCCGCGGCGGCGGGTGGTCGGACGGGCGAGGATGGGGATCGGGTTTCGCTTCAGGCATGCTGCGCCTCCCCTCGTTGCGGGCGTGGCGCGGTCTTGGGCATGCCGCCTGACGGGGCAACCGCGAGCCCCGATGCCACGACGAGACCATGCCGCCGCCGCCCTGTCAACGCAGCAGCGACGGCGGCATCTACTAGTAGATCAGCTGAGGCGGCCTTCGTTCAGGCGCACGGTGCGATCCATGCGGGCCGCCAGATCGGGGTTGTGGGTGGCGATGAGGGCCGCCAGCCCCTCGTCCCGCACCAGCCGGAGGAAGCCGGCGAAGACGTGGTCGGAGGTGTGGGGGTCGAGGTTGCCGGTGGGTTCGTCGGCCAGCAGCAGGCGCGGCCGGTTGGCGAGCGCCCGGCAGATGGCGACGCGCTGCTGCTCGCCGCCCGACAGTTCCGCCGGCCGGTGCTGCGCCCGCTTGGCAAGGCCCATGCCGTCGAGCAGCGCCATGGCACGGTCCTTGGCCTGGCGGCGCGACACGCCGGCGATCATCTGCGGGATGACCACGTTCTCCAGCGCCGAGAACTCCGGCAGCAGGTGGTGGTACTGGTAGACGAAGCCCAGGTGGCTGCGCCGCAGGGCGGTGCGCTTGTCGTCGGACAGGCGCCCGGCCTCGGTGCCGGCGATGGCGACGGTGCCGGCGGTCGGCTTCTCCAGCAGGCCGCAGATCTGCAGCATGGTGGACTTGCCGGAGCCGGACGGCCCGACCAGGGCGACGATCTCGCCGCTGGCGATGGTAAGGTCGATGCCCTTCAGCACCTCCAGCGTCTCGCCGCCCTGCTTGAAGCGGCGGCGGACGTCGATCAGCGACAGGGCGGCGTCACTCATAGCGCAGGGCCTCCACGGGGTCGAGGCGGGCGGCCCGCCAGCTGGGGTAGATGGTGGCGCCGAACGACAGGCCGAGCGCCATCAGCACCACCGAGGTGACCTCGTTCCAGTCGATCTCCGCCGGCATGTTGGCGAGGAAGTAGATCTCCGCCGCGAACAGTTCGGTGCCGGTGATGCTCTGCAGGAACTGGCGGATGGCCTCGATGTTGGCGGCGAAGGCGACGCCGAGGCCGAGGCCGGCCAGCGTGCCGACCACGCCCACCGAGGCGCCGGCCATGAAGAAGATGCGCATCACCGATCCGCGCGTCGCCCCCATGGTGCGCAGGATGGCGATGTCGCGGCCCTTGTCCTTCACCAGCATGATCAGGCCGGAGATGATGTTGAAGGCCGCCACCAGGATGATCAGCGTCAGGATCAGGAACATGACGTTCCGCTCCACCTGCAGCGCATTGAAGAAGCTGGAGTTGGTGCGCTGCCAGTCGAACAGGCGGTACCCCGGCCCGAGCTGGCCGGCAATGGCCGCCATGGCGGAGCGGGTGCGGTCGGGGTTGTCGAGCACCACCTCCAGATGCGACACCGCATCGGGCTGCTGGAAGTAGACCTGCGCCGCCGCCAGCGGCATGAACACGAAGGAACTGTCGTACTCGTACATGCCGACGCTGAAGATGGCGCCGATTTCGTAGGCGCGCACCCGCGGCACGGTGCCGAAGGCGGTGGGGGTGCCCTTGGGGCTGATCAGCGACAGGCTGTCGCCCAGGCGCAGGCCGTATTTCTCCGCCATGCGCTGGCCGATGAGGATCTTCTCGTCGCCCAGGTCGGCGAGCGAGCCTTCGACGATGTTGTCGGCGATGATGCGGCGCTGGCCCAGCGCCTCCGCCGTCGCGCCGCGCACCACGGCCCCGCCGGAGACGTTGTTGGCGCTGGCCATCACCTGGCCCTCGATCATCGGCGTCACCGCCACCACCCCCGGCACGCCGCGCACCTGCCCGGCCACCGTCTCGAAATCGAAGAAGTTGGGGCCGTTGGAGAACACGGTGACATGGCCGTTGAGGCCGAGGATGCGGGTCAGCAATTCCTGCCGGAAGCCGTTCATCACCGCCATGACGATGATCAGCGTCGCCACCCCGAGGGCGATCCCCAGCAGCGAGAAGCCGGCAATGACGGAGACGAACCCCTCGCGCCGACGTGCCCGCAGATAGCGAAACGCCATCATCCGTTCAAAGGCGGAAAACACCATGCCTGTCCTTATCCAGCCGCTGCGGGGGAAGAGAGGAAAACCACCAAGACTCCAAGACACCAAGACGCCTGTGTGATCGTGCTCCGCTGCCGCCACCTTGAAGAACGGGAATACTCTTCTTCAGCGAGGCACCGGGCGGCAGCCGTGGGGACGGCTGCCTTGGTGTCTTTGTGTCTTGGTGGTTCACCCGTGCCGGCTCACCCTCACCCGGCGAAGCGGGCGACGACGGCGTCGAGCGGGAGTTCGCTGCGCTCGCCGGTCTTGCGGTTCTTCAGTTCGGCGATGCCGGCCGCCACGCCCTTCGGGCCGATGATCACCTGCCACGGCACGCCGATCAGGTCCATGTCGGCGAACTTGGCGCCGGCGCGTTCGTCGCGGTCGTCGTACAGCACTTCGACGCCGGCGGCGTTCAGGGCCGCATAGAGGCGGTCGCAGGTTTCGGTGCAGGCGCTGTCGCCGGCCTTCAGGTTGATGAGGCCGACCTGGAACGGCGCCACGCCCTCCGGCCAGATGATGCCGGCGTCGTCATGGCTGGCCTCGATGATGGCGCCGACCAGGCGCGACACGCCGATGCCGTAGCTGCCCATGTGGACCACCACGTCCTCGCCGCCCGGGCCGGTGACCACGGCGCCCATGGGCTGGGAGTACTTGGTGCCGAAATAGAAGATGTGGCCGACCTCGATGCCGCGGGCGTTGACGATGTCGCCGGCCGGCGTCTCGTCGGTTTCCGGGTTGTACTTCTCGTCGGTGGCGGCGAACAGGCTGGTCCAGTCGTCGACGATGGGCTGCAGGTCGCCGTCATAGTCCACGTTGGCGGGGATCGGCTTTTCCAGCAGCGCGCGATCGACGTAGACGCCCGACTCCCCGGTTTCGGCCAGCACAATGAACTCGTGGCTGAGGTCGCCGCCGATGGGGCCGGTGTCGGCCTGCATGGGGATGGCCTTCAGGCCCATGCGGGCGAAGGTGCGCAAGTAGGCGACGAACATGCGGTTGTAGGACTTGCGGGCGTCTTCCTGCGTCAGGTCGAAGGAATAGTTGTCCTTCATCATGAATTCACGGCCGCGCATGACGCCGAACCGGGGCCGCACCTCGTCGCGGAACTTCCAGTGGATCTGGTAGAGGTTCTTCGGCAGATCCTTGTAGCTGCGCACGTTGTTGCGGAAGATGTCGGTCACCACTTCCTCGTGCGTCGGGCCGTAGAGCATGTCGCGCTCGTGGCGGTCGACGATGCGCAGCATTTCCTTGCCGTAGTCGTCATAGCGGCCGCTTTCCCGCCACAGGTCGGCCGACTGGATGGTCGGCATGAGGATTTCCTGGGCGCCCGCCGCGTCCTGCTCCTCGCGCACGATCTGCTCCACCTTGCGCAGCACCCGGTAGCCGAGCGGCAGCCAGTTGTAGATGCCGGCGGCGTGCTGGCGCACCAGGCCGGCGCGCAGCATCAGGCGGTGCGAGACGATCTGCGCCTCGGAGGGGTTTTCCTTGAGCGTCGGCAGGAAATAGCGGGACAGACGCATGCAATCCTCGAACTAGCGGTGTGGACGCCGCCGAAAAGCCGGCAGCGCAGGTTGGCCGCACTCTACCGCGCGCCCAGGGCAGGGGCAACAGGCCGCGGCGACCTCACTTGACCGCCGGAATGGGGCGAAAATCGGGGCAGGCTACCGCTGCATCGAACGCTGACGGGCGGCCCGCCGTTGCGCCTCCAGCGTGCGGCAGGCCTCCCGCAGTTCGCGCTGTACGGAGGGTTCCATGGGCTCGCCGTTCCAGTAGACGATGCCGTCGCGGATGGTGACGGCGCCCAGCACCGTCTCCGCCTGCAGGGCGCCGCGCGCCGCCTCCGGCACCCGGCCCTGCAGCCGCTCGCCCAGGTCGAGGCCGATGTAGAACGAGATTTCCTCCGGCAGGTCCATGCGGTAGCCGCCGCCGACGTCGGCCGGCGCCACGGCGCGTCCGTGGACGTCCACCCCCGGCTCATACGCCACCCCCGGCGGCTGGCGGTAGGTGATGCCCTGGTCGATGGCGGGGCAGTCGAGCGGCGTGATGGTGATGCGCAGCGGCCCGTCGTCGGTCGCCTCCACTTCCGCCGCCGCGGCCGGTGCCGCGCCGCCCCCCGCCACGCCGGCGGCAAGCCCGGCTGCAAGCACCGCGAGCGCCGTCAGCATCCCCATACGCCTCATCGTCGTTACCCCTTGAGCGTGTAGCCGCTGCCCCAGTGTGGGCCGCGCTTCTTTAAGGAAGGGTTGCGGCGCCGCCGCCGCAACCGCCAGACCTGGAGCCCCCCGCACATGCTCGACCGCCTGTTTGGGCTGACGGCCCACCACACCACCGTGCGCCGCGAGGTGGTGGCCGGCCTCACCACCTTCCTGACCATGGCCTACATCATCTTCGTCAACCCCGGCATCCTGGCCGACGCTGGCATCGACCCCGGCGCCGCCTTCGTCGCCACCTGCCTGGCGGCGGCCTTCGGCTCCGCCATGATGGGGCTGGTCGCCAACTACCCCATCGCGCTGGCGCCGGGCATGGGCGTCAACGCCTTCTTCGCCTATTCCATCGTGCTCGGCATGGGCTATTCGTGGCAGGTGGCGCTGGGGGCGGTGTTCTGGTCGGGCATCCTGTTCGTCGGCCTGAGCATCTTCAAGGTGCGCGAGGTCATCATCAATGCCATCCCGCAAAGCCAGAAGATGGCCATCGCCGCCGGCATCGGCTTCTTCCTCGCCTTCATCGGCCTGCGCAACGCCGGCATCATCGTCGCCAACGAGGCCACCTTCGTCGGCCCCGGCGACCTGACCTCGGCGCCGGTGATTCTCGCCTTCATCGCCTTCGTCATCATCGTCGCGCTGGACGTGCGGCGGGTGCCGGGGTCGATCATCCTTGGCATCCTGGCCTCCACCGCGCTGGCGGTCGCCTTCGGCCTGCAGGACATGGCCGGCATCGCCTCGTTGCCGCCGAGTCTCGCCCCCACCTTCCTGCAGCTGGACCTGTGGGGCGCCTTCGAGGTGGCGCTGGTGACGGTCATCCTGTCGCTGCTGTTCATCGACATGTTCGACACCGCCGGCACGCTGATCGCCACCTCCCACGCCGCCGGACTGCTGGACGAGCGCGGCCGCCTGCCCCGCCTCAGCCGGGCGCTGCTGGCCGACAGCACGGCAACCGTGGTCGGCGCCGGCCTCGGCACCTCCACCACCACCAGCTATATCGAGAGCCTGTCGGGCATCCGCGCCGGCGGCCGCACCGGGCTGACGGCGGTGGTGGTGGCGGTGCTGTTCCTGCTGGCGCTGTTCCTGGCGCCGCTGGCCGCCACCGTGCCGCCCTATGCCACTGCCGCGGCGCTGGTCTACGTCGCCTGCCTGATGGCCGGCTCGCTGCGGGAGGTGGACTGGCACGACGTCACCGAATTCGCCCCGGCGGTGGTGACGGCGCTGGCCATGCCGCTGACCTTCAGCATCTCGGAAGGCATCGGATTCGGCTTCGTCAGCTACGTCGTCATCAAGCTCGCGTCGGGCAAGTGGCGCGACCTGCATCCCGTGGGAGTGGTGGTGGCTGCGCTGTTCGTAATGAAATTCGCCTACCTCTAAGGCGGTAGGACACATATTGTCAAAAATGTGGTGACAAGTGTCTTAAAGTTGCGTACCGTCATGCCATTGATGAAGGGCTGCAACGGCTCAGGTTTAGGGAGGACGCCGCGCAAGCGGCCGGCGGGGCACCGCTGAAACGACGCCGAAAACGGCGCAGGCCGGAACCGCAGGTTCCGGCCTTTTTCAATGCGCCCGGAACCGCAGGTTCCGCCTTTTTCAATGCCACCATCACCCCACCCGCTCCGCCGCCCGCGCCCGCATCCACGGCGGGTCGAGGGGAGCGATGCGCAGGGCAGCCGGGCAGTCGGGGCGATGGGCGCCGGGCAGATAGCCGATGCTCATGAGGAACTCGTTCACCACCTCGCCGCCCATGAACTTGAAGGTCTTGCGGAACAGCTTCACCCACTGGTCCTTGTCGCGCGGGTGATTCATCTCGATCCAGGCGGCGAAGCTGCCGTGCTCCGCCTGCAGGGCGAGCACCCGGCGGCCATTCTCGATGGTGGCGTCGACCTTCAGGCGGTTGCGGATGATGCCGGGGTCGGCCAGCAGCCGGGCGCGGTCGGCATCGTCGAAGCGGGCGACGACGGCGGGGTCGAAGTCGGCGAAGGCGGCGTTGAGGGTCGGCCGCTTGTTCAGCACCAGCAGCCACGACAGGCCGGCCTGGAACACCTCCAGGCACAGGCGCTCGAACAGCACGCGGTCGTCGGTAACGGGTACGCCGTATTCGTTGTCGTGGTAGGGCCCGTGGACCGGATGGCCCGGCGCCGCGTCGCAGTAACCGCTCATGAACAGTCCTCCCTCGGCCGTCCGCCATCAGACCCCGCGCCGGCGGCGCCTGTCCAGCGCCATAGCGACGCGGCCGGACGGGACGGACCATGCCTCTTCCGGCCAATTGAAGGCTCCGACGGATAAGATCAGGCCGGATTAGGCCGCGCGGCGTACCAATACAGGCCAAATATTGCGGCTGCGGGGTGCGTGCTACACCCGGTTCACCTGTGCCACGACTTCCCAGGGGAACCGCGCATGTCCGCGAGCAAGAAGATCTCCGTCATCGGCCTTGGCTACGTCGGCCTGCCGCTGGCGGTCGCCATCGCCCGCCACTTCCCGACGGTGGGCTTCGACATCGACGCGAGCCGCGTGGCGGAGCTGCGCGCCGGCCACGACCGCACCCGCGAGGTGGAGGCCGACGCCATGCGCACCACCACCCTGCACGCCACCACCGATGCCGAGGACATGCGCGGCAGCGACGTCTTCATCGTCACCGTGCCGACGCCGGTGGACCAGTGGAACAAGCCGGACCTCGACCCGGTGCGCAAGGCCTGCCGCACGGTCGCCGACGTCATGGGCAAGGGCGCCACGGTGGTGTTCGAAAGCACCGTCTACCCCGGCGTCACAGAGGAGATCTGCGGCCCGCTGCTGGAGCGCTTCTCCGGCCTCACCTGCGGCACCGACTTCTTCCTCGGCTACAGCCCGGAGCGCATCAACCCCGGCGACCGCGAACACACCGTGGAGCGCATCACCAAGGTGATCGCCGGCCAGACCCCGGCGGTGACCGAGCAGCTGGCCGACGTTTACGGCAAGGTCACCACCGGCGGCGTGTTCCGCGCCGCCTCCATCAAGGCCGCCGAGGCCGCCAAGGTGATCGAGAACGCCCAGCGCGACATCAACATCGCCTTCATCAACGAAATCACCATGATCTTCCAGCGCATGGGCCTGTCGATCCATGACGTGCTGGAAGCCAGCGCCACCAAGTGGAACTTCCTCAAGTTCCAGCCCGGCCTGGTGGGCGGCCACTGCATCGGCGTCGACCCGTTCTATCTGGCCGAATGCGCCAGCATGCTGGGCCACCACCCGGAAATCATCCTGTCCGGCCGCAAGGTCAACGATGCCATGGGCCATTACATCGCCGACCAGGTGATGGAACGCCTCGGCAGCGACCGGGAGAATGCCCGCGTCCTGGTGCTCGGCCTGACCTTCAAGGAGAACGTGCCGGACCTGCGCAACACCCGCGTGGTCGACATCATCCAGAAGCTGCGCGCCAAGGGGCATCTGGTGGACGTCCACGATCCGCTGGCCGACACCGACGAAGCCGCCCGCTACTACCAGATCGAGCTGAAGCGCACCCTTGACGGGCTCACCGGCTACGACGCCCTCATCGGCGCCGTGCCGCACGACAGCTACAAGGGCTTCACGGCGGAGGTGTTCGACCGTCTGGTGGCGCCGGGCGGCGTGATCGCCGACATCAAGGGCATGTGGCGTCAGATGACCATGCCGGCCGACCGTCTGGTCTGGCAGCTGTAAGTCGCATCGCATGGGAGAAAGGGGAGAGGCGCCGACGGGGCGCTTCAACAACGAAGGCCGGTGCCCGACGGGCACCGGCCTTCGTCCGTCCTGCGCGGTCAGGACGCCGGGGCGTCCTTACTTCTTCGGCAGCTGGGCGTCGATGCCCTCGATGTACCAGTCCATGGACAGCAGCTGCTCGTCGGTGGCGGTTTCGCCGGCCTTGATGCGCTCCACGCCCTGGTTGTCCTTGATCGGGCCGGTGAAGATGTGCAGCTCGCCCGACTTGATCTTGGCGACCACGGCGTCCACTTCCTCACGCACCTCGGCCGGAACCTTCGGGCCGTAGTCGGCCAGGGCGACCATGCCGCTGTCCAGGCCGCCCCAGACGTCGCCGCTGGTCCAGGTGCCGTCCATGACCGCCTGCACGCGCTCGATGTAGTAGCCGCTCCAGTCGTCGACGATGGCGGTCGCCTGGGCGTTGGGGCCGAACTGCGCCATGTTCGACGCCTGACCGAAGGCGGTCAGGCCCTTCTCTTCCGCCAGCTGCATGGGGGCGGCGGAGTCGGTGTGCTGCACCAGCACGTCGGCGCCCTGGGCCACCAGGGTCTCGGCCGCCTCGCGCTCCTTGCCGGGATCGTACCAGGCGTTGACGTAGATGATCTTGACCTTGGCGTCCGGGTTGACCGCGTGCAGGCCCTTCACGAAGGCGTTGATGCCGCTGACCACTTCCGGGATCGGGAAGGGCGCGATGTAGCCGATGGTGTTGGACTTGGTCATGCGGCCGGCAATGATGCCGCTGGGGTAGCGGCCTTCATAGAAGCGGCCGGAGTAGGTCGCCAGGTTGTCGGCGCGGGTGTAGCCGGTGGCGTGCTCGAACTTCACGTCCGGGTAGCGCTTGGCGACCTTGGCGGTCGGGTTCATGAAGCCGAACGAGGTGGTGAAGATCAGCTTGTGGCCGGACTGGGCCAGCTGGTTGACGACGCGCTCGGCATCGGCGCCTTCGGCCACGTTCTCGACGTAGGTGGTCTTCACCTTGTCGCCGAAGTGCTTTTCCACCGCCAGGCGGCCCTGGTCGTGCTGGTAGGACCAGCCGTGGTCGCCGATCGGGCCGACGTAGACGAAGCCGACCTTGAGCGGGTCCGCAGCCTGGGCGCTGCCGGCGAACGGACCGACCATGGCGGCGCCGATGGCAACCGCACCGGCCGCCAGGCCGAGAACGGTCCGGCGGGTGATGTTCCAGCTCTTCTCACTCATCCCCAATGCTCTCCTCTGCAGAGACAGGCGGTAAACGTCGTCCCGGAACGGGGCGGGCTCAGCGTTCCGGGTGGAAAGGCTTGCCGATGGAGGCCGGCGCGTTCATGCGGATGCGGGTCTCGTCGCGCGAGATCAGCACCAGCACGACGATGGTGGCGACATAGGGCAGCATGCTCATCAGCTGCGACGGCACGGCGACGCCGGCGCCCTGGGCGTGCAGCTGCAGGATGGTGACGCCGCCGAACAGCCAGGCGCCGGCCACCACCCGCCACGGCCGCCAGGTGGCAAAGACCACCAGCGCCAGCGCGATCCAGCCGCGGCCGGCGGTCATGTTCTCCACCCACATGGGCGTGTAGGCGAGGCTGAGGTAGGCACCGCCCAGCCCCGCCATGGCACCGCCGAAGGCGACCGCGCCATAGCGGATGGCGATGACCGGATAGCCGATGGCATGGGCGGCATGGTGGCTTTCGCCCACCGCCCGCAGGATCAGGCCGGCGCGGGTGCGGTAGAGGAACCACGCCACCGCCGCCACCACCGCCAGCGCCAGATAGACCAGCGGGTTCTGGCCGAACAGCACGCGGCCGACCACCGGCAGCTGGGTCAGCCAGCCGAGGTCCACCGCCGCCACCGCCTGCACCGGCTTGCCGACGAAGCCCTGGCCGACGAAGGACGACAGGCCGATGCCGAAGATGGTGAGCGCAAGGCCCGTCGCCACCTGATTGGCCAGCAGCGACAGGGTCAGCACGCCGAAGATCAGCGCCATGGCGGTCATCGCCGCCATGGCCGCCAGCAGGCCGAGCAGCGGCGACCCGGTGGTCAGGGTGACGGCGAAGGCGGCCACCGCCCCCATCAGCATCATCCCCTCCACCCCCAGGTTCAGCACGCCCGACTTTTCCGCCACCAGTTCGCCGATGGCGGCGAAGATGAGCGGCGTCGCCGCCCCCAGCATGATGACGATGAAGTTGACCAGCAGGTCCATGTCAGGCGCCCTCCTCGGCGGGCTTGGGCGCGGCCTTGGCGGCGGCGACGGCGGCCTTCGGCGAGCCGATGCGCAGGCGGTAGCGGGTGAAGACGTCGGCGCCGAGCAGGAAGAACAGCAGCATGCCCTGGAACACGCCGGTCATGGCCAGCGGCAGGCCCAGTTCGATCTGCGCCGTCTCGCCGCCCAGGTAGGACAGCGCCATCAGCAGCCCGGCCAGCAGGATGCCGACCGGATGCAGGCGGCCGAGGAAGGCGACGATGATGGCGGTGAAGCCGTAGCCCGGCGAGATGGACGGGGTGAGCTGGCCGATGGGGCCCGCCACCTCGAACAGCCCGGCCATGCCGGCAAGCCCGCCGGACACCAGGAAGCTCAGCCACACCACCCGCTTCTGGCTGAAGCCGGCATAGCCGCCAGCCGCCGGGGTCAGGCCGATGACCTTGATCTGGAAGCCGATCAGCGTCCGCGCCATGACGAACCAGCCGGCCAGCACCACGAACAGCGCCACCGCCGCCCCCAGGTGCAGGCGGGTGTAACCGAGCGTCGGCAGCAGGGCGTCGTCGTGGAACAGGCGGCTCTGCGGGAAGCTGAAGCCCTGCGGGTCCATCAGCGGCCCATGCACCAGATAGCTGAGGAACAGCACGCCGACATAGGTCAGCATCAGGCTGGTGAGGATTTCCGAGGCGTTGAAGCGGGTCTTCAGCAGCGCCGGAATGGCGCCGTAGGCCATGCCGCCGAGTGCCCCGGCAAGGGTCATCAGCGGCAGCAGCCACCAGCCTTCGACCTCGTAGAAGGCGAGCGCCACCGCGCCGCCGGCCACGGCGCCCATCACCAGCTGCCCTTCGGCGCCGATGTTCCAGACGTTGCCGCGGAAGCCGATGGACAGGCCGATGGCGATCAGCACCAGCGGCGTCGCCTTGACGCCGATTTCCGCCAGCCCGTTGGCCGTCGACAGCGGCTGCACGAAGAAGGCGTGCAGCGCCTCCAGCGGCGGATACCCCAGGGCGGCGAACAGCAGCGCGCCGGCCAGCGCCGTCAGCAACGCCGCCAGCACCGGGGTCAGGTAGACCACCGCCTGCGGCGTGTGGGACCGGGCTTCCAGCTTAAGACGCATGGCCGGAGGCCTCCCAGGAGTCGGAGGTCTCGAACACGCCGCCCATGAGCAGGCCGATCTGCTCCACCGTCGCCTCGTGGGCGGGGCGGCTTTCGGACAGGCGGCCGTGGCTCATGACGGCGATGCGGTCGGACAGCACGAACAACTCGTCGAGATCCTGGCTGACGATGAGCACCGCCGTCCCCTCGTCGCGCAGGTCCAGCAGCGCCTGATGGATGGCGGCGGCGGCGCCGGCATCGACGCCCCAGGTGGGATGGGCGGCAATGAGAATGCGGGGTTTCCGCATGATCTCGCGGCCGATGATGAACTTCTGCAGGTTGCCGCCCGACAGGCTCTTGGCCGTCGCCCGCGTGCCGTTGCCGGCGACCACGTTGTAGGCGGCGATGATGCGTTCCGCCAGCCCGTGGGCCTTGCGGAAGCTGATGAGGCCGCCGCTGACCATGTCGTCCTGGCCGCCGCGCGACAGCAGGGCGTTTTCCGCCAGGCTCATGTCGGGCACCGCCCCGCGGCCAAGGCGTTCCTCCGGCACGAAGCCGAGGCCGAGCGCCCGGCGGCGGCGCGGGCCGAGGTGGCCGGAGGGGGCGCCGTCGATGCGGACGCTGCGGGCATCCTGCACCAGGGTCTCGCCCGACAGCGCCGACAGCAGCTCGAACTGGCCGTTGCCCGCGACGCCGGCGATGCCGAGGATTTCTCCCGCCCGCACGGTCAGCGACACGTCCACCAGATCGGTGCCGAAGGGCGTGGCGGAGGCGAGGTTGAGGCGGTCCACCACCAGCAGCGGTTCGCCGGCCGGGGCCTCGGCGGCAGCGGCGGCGGCCCGCGCCGGGGTGGCGAAGTCCGACCCGATCATGGCCTGCGCCAGCTGGCGCGCCGTCTTCTCCCGCGGGTCGACCGCATCCACAACCTGACCGGCGCGCAGGATGGTGGCGCGGTCGCAGATGGCGCGGATTTCCTCCAGCTTGTGGGAGATGTAGAGGATGGTGCGGCCCTCGGCGCGCAGGCGGCGCAGGGTCTCGAACAGCTGTTCGGCTTCCTGCGGCGTCAGCACGCTGGTCGGCTCGTCCATGATCAGCAGGCGCGGGTCCTGCAGCAGGCAGCGGACGATCTCCACCCGCTGGCGCTCGCCCACCGACAGGGCATGCACCGGCCGGCGCGGGTCCAGCGGCAGGCCGTAGTGGGTGGAGACCTCGCGGATGCGGTCTTCCAGCTGGCGGATGGGGGTGCGGTCGCCGGTGCCGAGCGCCACGTTCTCCGCCACCGTCAGCGAATCGAACAGCGAGAAGTGCTGGAACACCATGCCGATGCCCAGCTGCCGTGCCGCCGCCGGGCTGGCGATGACGGTCGGCCGCCCTTCCCACAGGATGTCGCCGGCATCGGCCTGCAGCAGGCCGTAGACGATCTTCACCAGCGTCGACTTGCCGGCGCCGTTCTCGCCCAGCAGGGCGTGGATCTCGCCCGCCTCCAGGGTCAGGGAGACGTCCTTGTTGGCGATGGTGCCGGGGAAAACCTTGGTGATGCCGCGCAAAGCCAGTCGGGGCGGCGCCGCGGACTCGCTGGGGTCGGCGTCGGTACGGGGCTCGGGGGACATGCCTCTTCCATGACAACGGCCGGGTCAAAGGCCGGAACGGGGGCGCGGTGGGCGGCTCGGCCGGACCGGCCGGGAAAGCTCCCGGCGTTCCGTCATCGCTTCCTTTTAGCGTGCTGCATGGGCCGTGCCAATCGCTTGCAGGCAGGCGGGTTACACTTTTTCGTCCGTTTGGTCAGGGTCGCCGCCGCACCTGCCCGAAGCCGAGGCAGAGCGCGCCCAAACAGCGGGCATGTTGACAGAATGTTCTCCTCCCCGCCATGATCCCCCGCAGGAACAGACACCGAACGCACCCGCTGCAGGATGCCCGCCATGGACCTCCTTCCCCTGCCCGAACCGCCCCGCCCCGCCGGCAGCCGCCCGCGTGCCGCCGCGCCCGCCGCCGCCGGCAAGCGCGGCGGCGGCGGGCGGCGCGGCAAGGGCGCCCGCACCCAGGGCGACCTGTTCGCCTGGCCGCGCCGCCCTGCCCTTGCCCTACGGCCGCCGGAGGCTGCGCCCGAGGCGGCAGTGGCGGCCGGCGGCGCCACTACGGTCGCCGAACCACCGCCGACCGTCGACGAGTCGCTGGCCGCCCTGCCGACCGCCGCGCTGATGGACCGCCTCGCCGCCCTGATGGATGCCGACCGCCCGGCCATGGCCGCCTTCGTCGCCCTGGCGGATGCCCTGGAAAGGATGCGGGCGCGGGCGGCGCGGCCGGTGCTGCTGCGCCTCGCCCACCGCTTCGCCGGCCTCGACCGCGAGGCGGCGGCGACGGCGATGCGGGCCGCCCTGCGGGCGCTGGCGCGGGTGGCCGATCCCGCCTGCGCCACGGCGGTCACCGACCTCGCCACCCTGGATGCGCTGTCGTCCGAGTCGCTGGCGCTGGCGCTGGAGGTGCTGGCCGCCGTCCGTCACCGCCCGGCGGCGCCGCTCGCCCGCCGTCACCTGCGGCACGAGGATGCCGCCGTGCGCACCGCCGCCTGCCGCCTCGCCCGCGCCCTGCGGCTGCGGGAGACGGCGGCGGCGCTGGAAGGCCTGCTGACCGATCCGGCCCCGGCGGTGGCGCGGGCGGCGGCGCTGACGCTCGGCGGCCTCGCCCTGCGCGGCGGCAAGCAGGCGCTGGAAGCATGGCTGCCCACCGCCACCCCGCTCGACCTGCCGGAGGTGGCGACGGCGCTGGTGCCGGTGGCCGATGACGATACGGCGGTGCTGCTCGGCCGGGCGGCGGAACGGGCCGACCTGCCCGGCCGGCTGGCCATCGTGGCGGCGCTGGGCCAGATCGACGGCCGCGCCGCGGTCACCTGGCTCGGCCGCCTCGGCCGCGACCGCAAGCCGGAGGTACGGGCGGCGGTGTGCGAGGCGCTGGAGAAGCTGGCCGATCTGGCGGCGGCGCCGGTGCTGCGCGAACTGGCCGCCGACGAGGACAGCCGCGTTGCCGAGGCGGCGCAGCAGGCCCTCGACGCCCTGGCGGAAGCGGCGGCGGAGGACTGGTGACGACGCCTGTTTGGCCTCAAGCGTCGGTCTACTGGGTTACGTGCTGCGCTATCACAAGCCAAAAGCGATATCTGTCAAACAAGGCAGGAGCCCCGAGGCGGACTTCCCCGTTCATGCCACTGTTGCCGGGGAAGCCCGGCTACCTTATGAGGTGACGACGATTGGCCGGTGGACAGCCCACGGGCATCGGACCTATCGTCAAGTCGAACAACGGGTTCTGGGGGTTTGCATGGCGGTCTTTCTCATAGTTGGCGTTCGGGCCGATCAGGGCGACCAGCTGGACAGCGCCATTGCCAAGACCTACCAGAAGGACCATCTGCGCCTGACCGCCGATTCGTGGCTGGTCGCCGACGACTGCACTGCCAAAGAGCTGTCGGATAAGCTGGGGATAACGAGTGGTAAATCAGGCTCGGCGGTGGTAACCAAGATCGGTAGCTACTACGGTAGAGCACCCACCAACATATGGGACTGGGTGAAGACCAAGTGGGAGAGTCATTCTGATGGCGCGTAGGCCCTCGTCGCCTGAGGACGCAACGCCGCACGAGTTTCCGGAATCGTCGCCTCGAGACCTCCACCCCACGAGCGATATCCGCTTCGTGATGTGGGAAATGGGTAAGATGAGCACGGCGCTTGAGCGGGTGTCGGATGATCTTAGGACGCTGACTACCAAGGTGGAGACACTGGAGTCGCGGGCCAGTACGGCCGTGGGTTGGGCGAAGGGCTTGGGCGTCGGCGTCATTGGCGTCGGGATTGTACTCAGTGGCGCTATCGCACTCTTTACCTGGATTTTTGATGGGAAGATCGACGCCCTACGAGATCAGTTCCTCGCCATAGAAGAACCTCCTAAGCAAGAACTGCCTCAAAGAGACAGCAAGCGGTAGCAACTGCAGCTCCGCCGAAGATTTTCGTCTGAAACTCTAGCCACTCTGCCTCGTCCCCGCGCCGTCAGCGCCGGTGGATGAAGCTGCGGTAGTCCAGCCGGTCCTGCCAGCCGCGGCGCTGCAGTTCGGGCACCAGATCCTCGGGGATGGCGGGCCAGCCGACGCACAGGTAGGCGACGAATTCCCAGTCCGGCGGCACCTCCAGATCCTCGCACAGGCGCTGCGGATCGAAGATGGAGACATAGCCGATGCCGAGATCCCACGCCCGCGCCGCCAGCGCCATCAGGGTCACCGCCCCGGCCACCGAATGGGCCAGGGTCTGCGGCATGGTGCGCGAGCCGAGCCCGCCGCCGACCGCATTGGTGTGATCGCAGAAGACGGCAATCTGCACCGGCGCCTGATCCAGCCCGGACAGCTTGAGCGTGGCGTAGAGGCGGGCGCGTTCCCCCTCGTACTCGTGCAGGGCTTCCGAGTTGGCGGCGGCGAAGTTGGCCCGCACCCGCACCCGCAGCGTCGGGTCGTCCACCAGCACGAAGCGCCAGGGCTGGCTGTTGCCCACCGACGGCGACTGGCAGGCGAGGTTGATCATCTCCTCCACCAGGGCCGGGTCGACGGGGTCGGGCTTGAAGTGGCGGATGTCGCGCCGCCACGCGATCAGGTCCTTCAGACGCTCGCGAAAGGCGGGATCGAAGCGGGGCACCGCCTGGGGGCGGCGGGTCTGCTCGACGGACATGCTCACTCCTTGCTGTCGCTGCCTCCATCCGTGGCACGCGCCGCCTCGGCCAGGGCCTCCTCGCCGACCTCCGACGGGGTCTGGCGGCCGCTGTAGGGCGGCTGGTCCGGCCGGCGGCCCCAGCGCAGCTCCTTGATGATGCCGTGCAGGGTCCGTACCTCGGTCTCGGTCAGGGTAGCACGCCAGAACAGGTTGCGAATATTCCTAACCATCGACGGGCGCTTGTCCGGCACCCGCAGGAAGCCGCTGGCATCCAGTTCAGCCTCCAGGTGAGCGAACATCCGCAACACCATGTCCTTGCTGGCGACCTTGGTCTGATTGGTGACCAGGATCTCGGCCGGCGGATCAATCCTGATCTGGTACCATTCATACCCCATCAGAAGGACCGCCTGCGCCAGGTTGAGGGAGCAGTACGCCGGGTTGAGCGGCGCCTCGACGATCACGTCGGCCAGGGCCAGGGCGTCGTTCTCCAGCCCCGTGCGCTCCTTGCCGAACAGGATGCCGGTGCGCTGGGTCAGCGCCGCCTGGGCGTGCATGTCCTCGGCGGCGCGCTTCGGCGTCATCAGCGGCTTGATCATGTCGCGGCGGCGGGCGGTGGTGGCATAGACCCGGTGCAGGTCGCCGACCGCTTCTTCCAGCGTGTCGAACACCTGCGCCTGCTCCAGCACCTCCAGCGCGCCGGAGGAGGCGGCGACCGCCTTCTCCCCCAGGTGATCCTCGCGCGGCTGCACCAGGCGCATCTGCGTCAGGCCGCAGTTGAGCATGGCCCGCGCGGCGGTGCCGACGTTCTCGCCCAGCTGCGGGCGGTCGAGGATGATCACGGGCGCGAGCGGGTCGAGCACCGCCTCCCGCGCCCTGGTACGGTCTGTTCCAGCCATGGGTCCCGTCTGGCTTGCGGGCGCCGCCGTCAGGCGGTGGCGCCGTCGCGGTAGAGCTTGAAGTTGATGCTGTCCGACAGCGCCTCGAACGACGCGTCGATGATGTTTTCGGAAACGCCCACCGTGGTCCAGCGGGTGCCGGAGCCGTCGGCGCTTTCGATGGTGACGCGGGTGACCGCCGCCGTCGCCGCATCGGGGTTGAGGATGCGGACCTTGAAGTCCACCAGCCGCAGGTCGCTCAGCTGCGGGTAACGCGGCAGCAGCAGCTTGCGCAGGCAGGCGTCGAGCGCATTGATCGGGCCGTCGCCCTCGGCCACCGACATCACCCGCTCGCCCTTCACCGTCAGCTTGGCGATGGCCTCCGACAGGGTGATGAGCTGGCCCTTGGCGTTCCAGCGCCGTTCGTCGATGACGCGGAAGGCGTCGACCTTGAAGTATTCCGGCACGTCCTCCAGCATCCGCCGCGCCAGCAGCTCGAAGCTGGCCCAGGCGCCGTCGTAGGCGTAGCCCTGGAACTCGCGCTCCTTCACCAGTTCGATGAGGTGGCTGAGGCGGGGGTCCTTGCGGTCCACCTCCATCCCGATTTCCTCGAACCGGGCCAGCAGGTTGGACAGGCCGGCCTGGTTCGACACCAGGATCAGCCGGCGGTTGCCGACGCTTTCCGGCTCGACGTGTTCATAGCACTTGGGGTCCTTGGCCACCGCCGAGACGTGCAGGCCGCCCTTGTGGGCGAAGGCGCTTTCGCCGACGTAGGGGGCGCCGCGGTCGGGCACCCGGTTCAGGCGGGCGTCCAGCGACCGCGACAGCTTCTGCAGCCCCTTCAGGTCGTCCAGGGTCAGGCCGGTGGTATAGCCCATCTTGAGCATCAGGCTCGGGATGATGGAAATCAGGTTGGCGTTGCCGCAGCGCTCCCCCAGGCCGTTGAGCGTGCCCTGGATCTGGCGGGCGCCGGCACGCACGGCGGCCAGGCTGTTGGCGACGGCGTTGCCGGTGTCGTCGTGGCAGTGGATGCCGACATGGCTGCCCGGCACCACCTGCGTCACCCGGCCGACGATCTCCGACACCTCGTGCGGCAGGGTGCCGCCGTTGGTGTCGCACAGCACCACCCAGCGGGCGCCGGCGTCATGGGCCGCCTTGATGCACGACAGCGCGTAGTCCGGGTTGGCCTTGTAGCCGTCGAAGAAGTGCTCGGCGTCGAACATCACCTCCTGCGCCACCGTGCGGGCGTGGGCGATGCTGTCGGCGATCATGCGCAGGTTCTCGTCCAGCTCCACCCCCAGGGCGACGGTGCACTGGAAGTCCCAGCTCTTGCCCACCAGCGTCACCACCGGGGCGCCGGAATTGACCACCGCCGTCAGGCCGGGATCGTTGCTGGCCGAGCGGCCGCCGCGCCGGGTCATGCCGAAGGCGGAGATGCGGCCACGCTTGGTTTCCGGCAGGCTTTTGAAGAAGGCGTCGTCGGTGGGATTGGCGCCGGGCCAGCCGCCTTCGATGTAGTCAATGCCGATGCCGTCCAGTTCGCGCGTAATCGCCGCCTTGTCGGCCGCGGAGAAATCCACACCGTGCGTCTGCGCGCCGTCGCGCAGAGTGCTGTCGTAGATGTAGACGCGCATGTCGTCGGTCATCGCAGGGCCCTGGCTCGCCTGGTTCGTTTCGGGAGAGGCGGAGAATGCCCCACCGGCGCCCCCCTGCCAAGCCCCGGTGTGGAGGCGGCGGCCGGGCCGGCGGCGGGTGCCGTCGCGGTTGGCGATGGCAAACCTTCCGAACCGTGGTTTGCGCGATGGCAGCAGCGGGCGCAAGCTGTATGCAGACACGCAATCGGCCGATCCTGCGGCGTCGCCCCCGGTTTCCCGGATCCCCGGTACAGGAGCTTCGCCATGACCACCCTGCCCGTTCCCGCCGACCCGCGGCTGGCCGCCCTTGTCGACCGTGCCGAGGCCGACCGCCTGGCCGCCCTCGGCCGCCTGTTGCGCCGCCTGATCGGACGCGCGATGTAAGGACCACCCAAGGCCGCCGCCCCCGCGCCGGAGATTGCCATGCGCTACGACCTCGTGACCCTGAAGCTGTTCCTCGCCGTGGTGGAGGAGAACAACATCGCCCGCGCCGCCGAGCGCGAGCACATCGCCGCCTCCGCCGTCTCCAAGCGCATCTCCGATCTGGAGGCGGCGCTCGGCACGCCGCTGCTGCTGCGCCACCCCAAGGGCGTCGCCCCCACCGCCGCCGGCTCCACCCTGGTGCGCCATGCCCGCAGCCTGTTCGCCATCATCGACCGCATGCAGGGCGAGCTGTCGGAGTTCGCCGAGGGCCTGCGCGGCCATGTGAGCATCGCCGCCAATACCTCCGCCCTGCTGCTGCACCTGCCGGAGGAACTGGCGCGCTTCTCCGCCGCCCATGCCGGCATCACCGTCGGGGTCGAGCAGATGCCGAGCATCCGCGTCGTGCAATCGGTGCTGGACGGCGTCGCCGACCTCGGCCTGCACGCGGTGCATGTGGACCTGCCGCCGGGGCTGGAGAGCATCCCCTACCGCCGCGACCAGCTGGTGGCGGTGCTGCCGGCCGACAACCCGCTCGCCGCCCAGACGGCGGTGGAGTTCCGCGACCTGCTCGCCTACGAGCATGTGGTGCTGCGCGACGACTGTTCCCTGCGCGCCCTGCTGTCGGAAGCGGCGCAGGAAGCCAAGGCCGACCTGCGCATGCGCCTGACCGTCACCAGCTTCGATGCGGTCATGCGGCTGGTGGAGGCCCGCCTGGGCGTCGCCGTGCTGCCGGCCGGCTGCGTGCTGCCCCACACCGGCCGCATGAACATCGTCGCCGTGCCCCTGACCGACGGCTGGGCCCGCCGCGACCTGGTGGTGACCATGCGCGACCGCGAGGCCCTCACCGTGCCCGCCCGCCTGCTGCTGGCCCAGTTGCTGGAGGCGACGGAAGCCATGCGCGCGGCGCAGTAGGAGCCGCGCCGTTCCCGCCCCTGCAACGTAGCGGCGCATGCTGCGTTTGCTGCACACGTGTTCCCGTGCAGCCGCAGAGGGGTTTCCATGCCTGCCACATCCTCCCGCCCGGCGACCGTGGTCATGGCCGGAGTGCTGGTGCTGTCCGGTCTCGCCCTGGCCGGCGGCGGCGGCTGGCTGATCGCCCTCGGTGGCTCGTGGTACTACCTGATCGCCGGGCTCACCCTGGTCCTGAGCGGCATCCTGCTCGGGCGCGGCCAGGGGGCGGCGCTGTGGGTCTATGCCGCACTGGTGCTCGGCACGCTCGTCTGGGCGCTGTGGGAGGTGGGGCTCGACTGGTGGGCGCTGGCGCCGCGCGGCAGCCTGATCGTGGTCCTCGGCGTCCTGCTGCTGCTGCCGTGGGTGCGCCGCCCGGTCATCCCCACCGCCCCCGCCGGCCGCCCCGCCCTGCCCCTGGCGGGGGCGCTGCTGGTGGCGCTGGCGGTCGCGGTGGCGTCATGGATGACCGACCCCCACCGCCTGGAGGGCCGCTTCGCCGACGCCGGCCCCGGCACCGCCGTCGGGGCGGAGGGCGAGGCCGGCGCCGGGCCGGTGCCGCCCGGCGAGTGGCACGCCTACGGCCGCACCTCCTACGGCCAGCGCTACAGCCCCCTGGCGCAGATCACCCCGGCCAACGTCGGCCAGCTTGAAAAGGTGTGGGAGTACAACACCGGCGACATCCGCGGCGCCGACTGGGAACCGGAGGAGACCACCTTCCAGGTCACGCCGCTGAAGATCCGCGACCGCCTCTATCTCTGCACCCCGCACCAGCGGGTGATCGCCCTGGAGGCCGACAGCGGCCGCGAGGTGTGGACCATGAACCCGGAGGTGCGGCAGGGCCTGGCCTTGCAGCACCTCACCTGCCGCGGCCTCGCCTATCACCTCGACCCCGCCGCCGCCGCCGAGGCGCCCTGCCGCGAGCGCCTGTTCATGCCGACCGCCGACGGCCGGCTGATCGCCCTGTCGCCCGAAACCGGCGACCGCTGCCCCGACTTCGGCACCGACGGCGAGATCGACCTGTGGCAGAACATGCCCAACGTCCGCCCCGGCGCCTATTACTCCACCTCGCCGCCGGTGGTGACGCGCGACCTGGTGATCATCGGCGGCACCGTGCTCGACAACGTCTCCACCAGCGAGGCGTCGGGCGTCATCCGCGCCTTCGACGTGCGCAGCGGCGCCATCGTCTGGGCGTGGGACCCGGCCCGCCCCGACCGCACCGAACCGCTGCCCGAGGGCGAGACCTACACCCCCAACTCCCCCAACAGCTGGGCCATCTCCAGCGTCGACGAAGGGCTCGGGCTGGTCTACGTGCCGCTCGGCAACCAGCCGCCGGACCAGTTCGGCGGCGATCGCAGCGAGGCGGTGGAGGAATACTCGTCGTCGGTGGTGGCGCTCGACGTGGAAACCGGGGCGCCGCGCTGGCACTTCCGCACCGTCAACCATGACCTGTGGGATTACGATGTGCCGTCGCAGCCGACGCTCGTCGACCTGACCCTGAACGGCGAGGTGGTGCCGGCCCTGGTGCAGCCCACCAAGCAGGGCGACCTCTACGTGCTCGACCGCCGCACCGGCGAGCCCATCCTGCCGGTGCAGCAGGAACCGGCGCCGCAAGGGGCGGTGGAGGGAGATTTCACGGCGGCGACCCAGCCGGCCTCTGCCCTCTCCTACGCGCCGCCGCCGCTGACCGAGGCCGACATGTGGGGGGTGACGCCCTTCGACCAACTGGCCTGCCGCATCGCCTTCCATCGCCTGCGCTACGAGGGCCGGTTCACGCCGCCGTCGCTGGAAGGGTCGCTGATCCACCCCGGCAACTTCGGCGTCTTCAACTGGGGCGGCGTGGCGGTGGACCCGGACCGGCAGCTGGTGTTCACCACGCCGGCCTACCTCGCCTTCACCTCCCGCCTGATCCCGCGCGCCGACGACACCACCCTCTACGTCAACCCGAAGGAGCCGGAAGGCGAGCTGCCGGCCCTGAACGAAAACTTCGGCGCCCCCTATGCGGTGGAGCTGGAGCCGTTCACCTCCGTCCTCGGCCTGCCGTGCGAGCAGCCGCCGTGGGGCTATGTTTCCGCCGCCGACCTGACCACCGGCGAGATCGTCTGGATGCACCGCAACGGCACCGTCCGCGATCAGGCGCCGCTGCCCCTGCCCTTCGAGATGGGGGTGCCGAGCCTGGGCGGCCCGCTGGTCACCGCCGGCGGCGTCGCCTTCCTGTCGGGCACCATCGACTACTACCTGCGGGCCTACGACGTCGCCACCGGCGCCGAACTGTGGAAGGCGCGGCTGCCGGCCGGCGGTCAGGCGACGCCCATGACCTTCCAGGGCGACGACGGCCGCCAGTACGTGGTGGTGGCGGCCGGCGGCCATGGTTCGCTCGGCACCAAGGCGGGCGATTCGGTCATCGCCTACGCCCTGCCGGCGCCGCAGTGAGGGAGAAGGAAGAGAGGGAGATCAGCCGCCGGCGGCGGCCTTGAGAGTTCAGCCGCCGGCGGCGGCCTTGGCAGCGGTGACGGCCGGCGGCGCGATGACGCCCGCCACCAGTTCCGCCAGGCAGCGGTAGCTGGCATCGGTCATGTGCAGGCCGTCGGCGGAAAGCATGTCTTCCACGGTGAAGCGGCCGTCGTCCAGCCACACCTTCATGAAGTCGAAGCGGGTGATGACCGGCAGCTTGAACTCCGCCCCCAGCGCCCGCACCGCCGCCACCGACTCCACATAGGCGGCATCGCTGGCGCGGGTGGGCACGTACTGCGGCTCCATCAGCACCATGTCGGCGCCGGCCGCCTGCATGCGGCGGATGCCATCGCGGGCCTGGTCCATGTAGGTGTCGCGCGGCACCTTGCGGAACACGTCGTTGGTGGCCAGCTGCCAGATCACCAGATCGGGGTCGTGGTCGAGCACATCCCGCTGCAGGCGGGCCATGTTCATGGCGACCGTCTCGCCGCCGATGCCGCTGTTGACCATGTGGACGCTCACCGCCGGACGGCCGGCGGCGAGAAGACCGGCCAGCTGGGCGGGATAGGTGGCGGCGGCGCTGCTGGCGCCGGTGCCGGAGGTGCTGGAGGAGCCGAGCGCGACGATGCGCACCTCCTTGCCCTCGGTCACCAGCCGGGCCACGTGCGGCAGCGGCGGATAGGCGACGGCCGGGGCGGCGACGGCGCACCGCTCCGACGGTGCCAGCGGCGCGGCGGCGGCGGCCGAAACGGTGATGACGGAGGCAATGGCCGCGGCGATGACGGCAGCGGCGAGGCGGCGGGTCTGCGACATGGGGGCTCTCACTCTCTCTGGCGGTTGCGTCTGGCGGCGCGAGAGTGGCCCGCTGTGATTAATCAGGGGTAAATGTTTCGAGAGCGGCGGCAGACGTTGTCACAGCGTGCCGGCGCGGAAAGGACAAACGGCGCCGGGGCGAAAGCCCGCGGCGCCGTCGTTTTTCCCTTGCTGCACCAGGCCTTACGCCTGCTCCAGCTCCACCAGGGTGCCGTTGAAGTCCTTCGGGTGGAGGAACAGCACCGGCTTGTCGTGGGCGCCGATCTTCGGCTCGCCGTCGCCCAGCACCCGCATGCCGTCGGCCTTCAGCTTGTCGCGGGCGGCATAGATGTCGTCCACTTCATAGCAGACGTGGTGAATGCCGCCGGAGGCGTTCTTGTCGAGGAAGCCCTGGATCGGCGACTTCTCTCCCAGCGGGTGGAGAAGCTCGATCTTGGTGTTGGGCAGCTCGATGAACACCACCGTCACCCCGTGCGCCGGCTGCGGCACCGGCGCGGAAACCTTGGCGCCCAGCACATCGCGGTAAACGGCGGTGGCGGCCTCCAGGTCCGGCACCGCGATGGCGACGTGGTTCAAGCGTCCGATCATGTCCCTCTACCCTCCCGATGGTGATGTTACAGGCGCACCAGATGCACGTCGGTCAGCGGCTTGCGGCGCTGGTCGGCCTGGAAGGTCCGACGTAGCGCGATTCGGGCCGCTTCCGCCACTGCCTCGTCGTTGCGGCGGTCGTCGGGGCTGAGGCGGCGCAGGGCGGTCATCACCACCTCCACCAGCACGCTTTCGTCCTCGTCCTCGTCGGGCTCGAACAGGCCGTGGGTGGTGACCAACGGGTCGGCCAGCAGCTTGCCGCGGGCGTCCATGACGATGGTGATGACGGCGGCGCCGTTCTGCACCATGCGCTTGCGGTCGCGCAGGATCTCGCTGTCGATGGGCACGATGCGGTCGCCGTCGAGCACCAGCCGCCCGGTCGGCACATGGCCCAGCACTTCCGCCTCGCCGGGGCCGATGTGGACGATGCCGCCGTTCTCGTTCACCACCACCTGCTGCACGCCGCATTCGCGGGCCAGCTTCTCGTGTTCGTGCAGGTGGCGGCGCTCGCCGTGGACCGGGATGGAGATCTGCGGCCGCAGGTAGCCGTACATCTCGCGCATCTCGTCCTGCGCCGGATGGCCGGAGACGTGGATGAAATGCTCGCGGTCGGTGACGATCTCGCAGCCGAGCCGCACCAGCTGGTTCTGCAGCCGGAAGATGGCGCGCTCGTTGCCCGGAATGACGCGGGACGAAAACAGCACCACGTCGCCGCGCCCGAAGCGCACCGAGGGGTGGGACTGCCAGGCGATGCGGTTCAGCGCCGCCCGCGGCTCGCCCTGGCTGCCGGTGCAGATGTAGAGCACGCGGTTGTCGGGCAGGTTGGCGGCCTCGTCGGCCTCCAGGAAGTTGAGGCTCTCGCTCAGGTAGCCGGTCTTGCGGGCGACATCGACGATGCGCCACAGGCTGCGGCCGACCAGACAGACCTCGCGGTGATTGTCGCGGGCGGCGTTGATGATGGTCACCAGCCGCGCCACGTTGGAGGCGAAGCAGGCCACCGCCACCTTGCGGTCATAGCGGCCGATGAGCTGCGCCAGGCTGTCGCGCACCGCGCCCTCGGACCCGGAATGGCCGGGGTTCATGACGTTGGTGGAATCGCACACCACCGCCAGCACGCCCTCGTCGCCCAGCGCCTTCAGGCGGGCGATGTCGGCATCGCGGCCGACCACCGGCTCGGGGTCGAGCTTCCAGTCGCCGGTGTGGAAGATCATGCCGTAGGGGGTGCGGATGGCCAGGCCGTTGGGCTCGGGGATCGAGTGGGTGAGCGACACGAACTCGATGTCGAACGGGCCCAGCTCGATGCGGCCGCCCAGCGGCACCACGTTCAGCGGCACCTCGCCCAGCAGCTCTTCTTCCTGCAGCTTGGTTTCCAGGAAGGTGGCGGCAAAGGGCGTGGCGTAGACCGGGCACTTCAGCCACGGCCACAGGTAGCCCACGGCGCCCAGGTGGTCTTCGTGGGCATGGGTGATGACGATGCCGAGCAGGTCCTTGGCGCGGTCCTCGATGAACGACGGGTCGGGCATGACCACATCCACGCCCGGCACGCTGTCGTCACCGAAGCTGACGCCCATGTCGACGATGATCCACTTGCCCTCGCACCCATAGAGGTTGAGGTTCATGCCGATCTCGCCCGAACCGCCGAGCGGGACGAACCACAGCTCGTTGCGCGGCGTGAAGTCCTTGTCGTTGTTGTTGGTCACACTCTTCCCTTGACGTTTCTGCGGTGGATTTCAAGAAGGCCCCGAAGGGTCAGATCCTGGTCGAGATGGTGGATCGCATCGGTCGCTTCCATGAACAGCGGCGCCAGGCCGCCCGTCGCCACCACGGTCATGGCGGCTCCCATTTCATCGCAGATGCGGCGCACCAGCCCTTCGATCAAGCCCACGTAGCCCCAGTAAACGCCGGACTTCATCGCCGGCACGGTTGATTTGCCGATCACCGACTTGGGGCGACCGACGGCAATGCGCGGCAATTTCGCCGCCGCCATGTGCAACGCTTCCAGCGACAGATTGATGCCGGGCGCGATGGCGCCGCCCAGATAGTCGCCGTTGGCCGCCACCACGTCGAAGGTGGTGGCAGTGCCGAAATCAATGACGATCAGCGGCCCGGGATAGCGGGCATGGGCCGCGACCGCGTTCACCAGCCGGTCCGCCCCCACCTCCTCCGGCCGGTCGAGGCGGATGGTGAGGCCAAGGTCGACGCCCGGCTCGCCGATCACCAGCGGCTCGCAGTCGAAGTAGCGGCGGCAGACGCTTTTCAGCGTGAAGACATTGGCCGGCACCACGGTGGCGATGATGGCCGCCTTGATGTCCGCCGGCGTGATCCCGGCGGTGCCGAGCAGCAGGGTCAGCCACACGCCGTATTCGTCGGCGGTGCGGTCGGTGGCGGTGGAGGCGCGCCATTCGCCCTTCACCTCGTCGCCGTCGAACACGGAAAAGACGGTGTTGGTGTTACCGGAATCGATGGCGAGCAGCATCAGCCCTCTCCCGTCGGCGTGGGGGTCGCAGGGGGCGCGGGCGGCGGCTTCGGGCCGAAGAACACGTCGCCGGCCAGGATGCGGCGGGTGGAGCCGTCGGCCAGCCGCAGCACCAGGGCGCCGTCGGCATCCAGGGCGGCGAAGGTGCCGGGCAGCTCCTGCCCGTCCGCCAGCCGCGCCGTCACCGGCCCGCCGACGCCATGGGCGGCGCTCAGCCAGCGGTCGCGCACGACGCCGAAGCCCTCCGTCCGCCAGCGCACCAGCCACGCCGCCAGCGCCTCGGCATAAAGCCCGAGCAGGTCGAGCGGCGCCACGGCCACCCCTGCCCCCGCCAGGGTGGCGGTGGGATAGAGGGCGGCGGCGGCGGCCGGGGCCTGCGCCAGATTGACGCCGGTGCCGACGATGACGAACCCGTAGCCGGGCGGCTCGCTGGGTTCGAAGCAGGTCTCCAGCAGGATGCCGGCCAGCTTGCCGTCGCCCAGCAGCAGGTCATTGGGCCACTTGAGCGCGATGGGCAGGCCGGGGGCGAGCGCCGTCAGCGCCTCGTGCATGGCGACGCCGACCACGAAGGCCAGCTGCCCGGCCTCGCCGTAGGCGCCGCCCACCCGCACCAGCGTGGAGCAATAGAGGTTGCCGGAGGGGCTGTCCCACGCCCGGCCGCACCGGCCGCGGCCGGCGGTCTGGACGTCGGCCTGGACGATCAGCCCTTCATCGCAGGACGCCGCGGCCGCCGGCGCGAAGCCGCCGGTCCCCGCAGACGCGGCACCGCCTCTCCGGTCGGAGAGGCGGCGTAGTTCCGCGTTGGTGCTGTCGAGCGTCGCGTGGGACGCCAGCCGCCACCCTGGCGGCAGCACGGGTTGAGACAACGGTCGCCTCTCCTCGCCGCCGCCGCAGGGATCAGCCGCCGACGGCGAACAGCGAGGCCGCCGCCGCTTCGGCCGCGCCGAGGATCGGCGACGGGTACAGGATGAACAGCGTCACGAACAGGCCGCACAGGCCGAGGATGGCACTGGTGGCGCGGCTCGGACGATCGAAGGGCTCCAGCGCCTCGTCGAAGTACATCACCTTGATGATGCGCAGGTAGTAGAAGGCGGACACCACGCTGGTGAGCACGCCGATCACCGCCAGCGCGTACATCTCGGCCTGAATGGCGGCCAGGAAGACGTACAGCTTGCCGAAGAAACCGGCCAGCGGCGGGATGCCGGCCATGGAGAACATGAACACCGCCAGCCACAGGGCCATCATCGGGTGCGTCTTCGACAGGCCGGCCAGGTCCGAGATGTTCTCGGTGGCGCGGCCCTTCTGGCGCATGGACAGGATGACGGCGAAGGTGCCGACGTTCATGAACAGGTAGATAGCCAGGTAGATGAGCATGCCGCGCACGCCCTCCTGGTCCGCCACCGTCAGGCCGATCAGCGCATAGCCGACGTGACCGATGGAGGAATAGGCCATCAGGCGCTTGATGTTGGTCTGCGTGATGGCGGCGAAGGAGCCGATGAACATCGACAGCACCGCCACCAGCCACACCACCTGCTGCCACTGGTCCGCCATCTCGGCGAAGGGGCCGAGCAGCACGCGGGCCATCAGCGCCAGCGCCGCCACCTTGGGGGCGATGGCGAAGAAGCCGGTGACCGGAGTGGGGGCGCCTTCATAGACGTCGGGCGTCCACATGTGGAAGGGCGCCGCCGACACCTTGAACGACAGGCCGGCGAGCATGAACACCAGGCCGACCAGCATGCCGGTGGGGGCATGGCCGTGCGACAGCAGCTCGGCGATGCCGGCGAAGCTGGTGGTGCCGGAGAAGCCGTAGACGAAGCTCATGCCGAACAGCAGCAGGCCGGAGGCGACCGAGCCGAGCACGAAGTACTTGAGGCCGGCTTCCGTCGACCGCAGGTTGTCGCGGTTGTAGGCGGCGATCACGTAGGCCGACAGCGACTGCAGTTCCAGGCCGACGTAGAGCGACATCAGGTCGTTGGCGCTGACCATCATCAGCATGCCGAGCGTCGCCAGCATGATGACGATGGAATACTCGAACCGGCCGAGCTTCTCCGCCTCCAGCCACTGCAGGGCCATGATGAGGGTGAAGACGGCACCGGCCAGGATCAGCACCTTGGAGAACACGGCGAAACTGTCGAAGATCAGCGCGCCGTTGAAGGCCGTCTGGTCGGGTTCGCCGGTCACCACCAGCACGGCGGCGACGACGAAGGTCGCGACCGTCAGCCAGCCGACGGTGCGGGTGCTGTCCCCCTTGCTGAACACGCCGAACATGAGCAGGGCCATGGCGGCGACGGCCAGCAGCAGCTCCGGCAGGAAGGCGCTCAGGTTAAGAGCCGAGGTCATTGTCATGCGTCTCCCTCACGTCCTCAGCGCGCGGCCAGCGGCAGGCTGCCGGCGGCCTGGAGGGCCGTCTGGTACTTGGTGATCAGGTTTTCGACGGACACCGCCATGGGGTCGAGGAAGCTGGACGGGTAGATGCCCATCCACAGCACCATCACCACCAGCGGCGCCACGATGGCGATCTCGCGCTTGCTGAGATCGAGCATCGCCTTGACGTCCTCGCGCTCCAGCTTGCCGAAGATGATCTTGCGGTAGAGCCACAGCATGTACATGGCGCCCAGGATCAGACCGGTGGCGGCCAGCAGGGCCACCCAGGTGTTGACCTGGAACACGCCGACGATGATCAGGAACTCGCCGACGAAGCCGGCGGTGCCGGGCAGGCCGACCGAGGCCATCATGAACACCATGAACACCAGCGCATAACGCGGCATGACGTTGGCGACGCCGCCGTAGCGCTCGATGTCGCGGGTGTGCAGGCGGTCGTAGACGACGCCGACGCAGAGGAACAGCGCGCCCGACACGATGCCGTGCGACAGCATCTGGAAGATGGCGCCTTCGACGGCCTGCTGGGTCATGGCGAAGATGCCGATCGTCACCATGCCCATGTGGGCGACGGACGAGTAGGCGATCATCTTCTTCATGTCCTGCTGCACCAGCGCCACCATGGAGGTGTAGATGATGGCAACCACCGACAGGGTGTAGACCAGCGGCGTGAACAGTTCCGTCGCTTCCGGCAGCATGGGCACCGAGAAGCGCAGGAAGCCGTAGCCGCCCATCTTCAGCAGCACGCCGGCCAGGATGACGGAGCCGGCGGTCGGCGCCTCGACGTGGGCGTCCGGCAGCCAGGTGTGCACCGGCCACATGGGCACCTTCACCGCGAAGGAGGCGAAGATGGCCAGCCACAGCCAGATCTGCATGCCGTAGGCGAAGTCGGTGGTCATCAGGGTGGCGATGTCGCTGGTCCCGGCATGGAAGTACATGGTCAGGAAGGCCAGCAGCATCAGCACCGAGCCGAGCAGCGTGTAGAGGAAGAACTTGAACGCCGCATAGACGCGGCGGGCGCCGCCCCAGACACCGATGATGATGAACATCGGGATCAGCACGGCTTCGAAGAAGATGTAGAACAGGAAGGCATCCAGCGCGCAGAACATGCCCACCATCATGGTCTCCAGGACCAGGAAGGCGATCATGTATTCCTTCACGCGCTTGGTCACCGCCTCCCAGCTCGACAGGATGCAGATGGGCGTCAGGAAGGTCGACAGCAGGACGAAGAACAGCGAGATGCCGTCGATGCCCATGCTGTAGCTGATGTTGAATGCCGGCAGCCACTCCGCCTTTTCGACGAACTGGTAATCGGCGGTGGTCGGGTCGAAGCCCACCCACAGGAACAGCGACAGGATGAAGGTCGCCAGCGAGGTCAGCAGCGCCACGTTGCGGGCGTTGGCGGCCACCTGGGCCTCCTGACCGCGCACGAAGAGGATGAACCCGGCGCCGACCAGCGGCAGGAACGTGATGATCGTCAGAAGCGGCAGATCGCTCATCGCAGGGTCATCCCTTGATCATGTACCAGGTCACGAAGGCGAACAGCCCCGCGATCATGAAGAAGGCGTAGTGGAACACATAGCCCGACTGCATCTTGGACAGGCGCTGCGCCACTCCCTTGGCCGCGGCGGCAATGCCGTCGGGGCCGACACCGTCGATGAGCGCACCGTCACCCGACTTCCAGAAGCCGCGGCCGAGGTACCAGGTGGGCCGCACGAACAGGAAGTCGTACAGCTCGTCGAAGTACCACTTGTTCAGCAGGAAGCGGTGCACCGGGGCGAAGGTCGAAGCCAGCGCCTTGGGGATGCCCGGAGCGAACATGTAGAACACGTAGGCCATGGCGATACCGGCGGCGCCGACCAGGGTCGGGGCCAGCGGCACCCAGCCCGGGACGTGGTGGGCCGCTTCGATGGCGCGGAAGCCGCTCTCGGCGATGGACGCGCCCCAGAAGGCCACCATGTCGCCGCCGACGAACATGTCGTAGCCGACCCAGCCGGCAAACACCGCACCGACCGCCAGCACCATGAGCGGCACGGTCATGACGGCCGGGCTCTCGTGGATGTGGCTCATGACGTACTCATCGGCGCGCGGCTTGCCGTGGAACACCAGGATGAGCAGGCGCCAGGAGTAGAAGGCGGTCATGAAGGCGGCGGCGATGCCGATCCAGAAGGCGAACATGCCGACGCCGGAGTGGGCGCCATAGGCCGCTTCCAGGATCATGTCCTTCGAGAAGTAGCCGGCGAAGAACGGCACGCCGGCCAGCGCGAGGGAGCCGATCCACATCATGGCGTAGGTGAGCTTGATATGCTTCCAGATGCCGCCCATCTTGCGGATGTCCTGCTCGTCGGACATGGCGTGGATCACCGAGCCGGCGCCGAGGAACAGCAGGGCCTTGAAGAAGGCGTGGGTCATCAGGTGGAAGATGGCGGCCTGGTAGGCCGACACGCCGATGGCGAAGAACATGTACCCGAGCTGCGAGCAGGTCGAGTAGGCGATCACGCGCTTGATGTCGTTCTGCACGCAGCCGACCGTGGCGGCGAAGAAGGCCGTCAGGGCACCGATGATGGTGACCAGCATGAGGGCCGTCGGCGCCAGCTCGAACAGCGGCGACATGCGGGTGACCATGAACACACCGGCGGTCACCATGGTGGCGGCGTGGATCAGCGCGGAGACCGGCGTCGGGCCTTCCATGGCGTCCGGCAGCCAGGTGTGCAGGCCGAGCTGGGCCGACTTGCCCATGGCGCCGATGAACAGAAGGATGGCGATGATGGTCAGCGCGTGCCACTCGATGCCGAAGAACACCACCGAGGTCTCGGCGAATTCCGGCACCCGCTCGAAGATCTCGGTGAAGTTCACCGTGCCGAACAGGAAGAACACGCCGGCGATGCCGAGCGCAAAGCCGAAGTCACCCACGCGGTTGACCAGGAAGGCCTTCATGGCCGCCGCATTGGCCGACTGCTTGTGGTACCAGAAACCGATCAGCAGGTAGGAGGCGACACCCACCCCTTCCCAGCCGAAGAACAGCTGGATCAGGTTGTCGGCCGTCACCAGCATCAGCATGGCGAAGGTGAAGAACGACAGGTAGGCCTGGAAGCGCGGAATCGACGGATCGTGGTGCATGTACCCGATGGAGTACACGTGCACCATGAACGACACCCAGTTGACGACGATCAGCATGACCGCCGTCAGGGTATCGATGCGCAGGGCCCACTTGGCGTCCATGCCGCCGGAGCTGATCCAGGTGAACAGTTCCACCACGACCAGCTTGTTGTCGCCCATCGCGACGTCGAAGAAGATGAAGACGCTGAGGATGGCCGCGATGCCGACACCCATGACGGTGACGATCTGGGCCCCCCGGTCGCCGAGGATGTGGCGGCCGAAACCGGCGATGATGGCGCCGAGAAGCGGCAGGAAGATGGCTGCGACGTACATCGGTGCCCCTTAGCCCTTCATCTGGTTGATGTCTTCGACTTCGATCGAGCCGCGGTTGCGATAGAACACCACGACGATCGCGAGGCCGATGGCCGCTTCCGCAGCCGCCACGGTGAGCACGAACATGGTGAACACCTGGCCCGCCAGATCGCCCAGGAAGGCGGAGAACGCGACCAGGTTGATGTTGACGGCGAGCAGCATCAGCTCCACCGACATCAGGATGATGATCACGTTCTTGCGGTTCAGGAAGATACCGAAGATGCCGAGCGTGAACAGGATCGCTGCGACCGTGAGGTAATGTCCGAGTCCGACGGCCATCAGATGCCCCTCCCCGACTCAACCTTCTTCACTTCAAGCGTATCGGACGGCTGGCGCGCGAACTGGCGGGCAACCTTCTGCCGCTTGGTGTTCGGGCTGTCGCGATGGGTGAGCATGATGGCGCCGATCATGGCGACCAGCAGGATCACGCCCGACGCCTGGAAGAAGTAGACGTAGTTCGTATAGATGATGTGGCCGAGCGCCTCGGTGTTGGTCAGGCCCGAGGCGTCCTCCACCGGCACGGCGCGCAGCGCCTGAACCTCCGGCGTTAGCGCCCAGCCGCCCCCCACCATCACCAGCTCCGCCAGCAGCACGCCGCCGATGGCCAGGCCGATGGGCATGTAGGTCTGGAAGCCTTCGCGGAAGTTCAGCGTGTTCAGGTCGAGCATCATGACCACGAACAGGAACAGCACCGCGACGGCGCCCACGTAGACCACCACCAGGAGCATGGCCAGGAACTCGGCGCCCAGCAGGACGAACAGGCCCGCCGCGTTGAAGAACGCGAGGATGAGCCACAAGACCGAGTGGACGGGGTTGCGGGCGAAGATCACCAGCACGGCGCTGATGACCGCGACAACCGCAAACAGATAGAAGGCAAACGTGGCGATAATCATCGACCCCCCTTCCCGGCGGCTCCGGGAGCCCGCTCCTTAACCATGATCAGTCCCGTCTCTTTTGTTTTCGTGCATCCGGCGGCTGGACCCTGTGTCGGGCCTCAGCGATACGGCGCGTCCAGTTCCAGGCGCTTGGCCAGCTCCGGCTCCCAGCGGTCGCCGTTGGCCAGCAGGCGCTCCTTGTCGTAGAGCAGTTCCTCGCGGGTTTCGGTGGCGAACTCGAAGTTCGGACCTTCCACGATGGCGTCCACCGGGCAGGCTTCCTGGCAGTAGCCGCAGTAGATGCACTTGGTCATGTCGATGTCGTAGCGGGAGGTGCGGCGGCTGCCGTCCTCGCGCGGTTCGGCCTCGATGGTGATGGCGAGCGCCGGGCAGATCGCCTCGCACAGCTTGCAGGCGATGCAGCGCTCTTCGCCGTTCGGGTAACGGCGCAGCGCGTGCTCGCCGCGGAAGCGCGGGCTGAGCGGCCCCTTCTCCATCGGGTAGTTGATGGTCACCCGAGGCTTGAACATGTACTTGAACGAGAGCGCCATGCCCTGGAGCATTTCCAGCAGCAGGAAGGCGCGTGCCGTCCGGTCGATGAAGCCCATCGCAGTCACACTCCTCGGATCACTTCGGCAGGTTGTCGGTGAACAGCAGCACGCCGGCGGTCAGCACGACCCAGATGCCGGAGAACGGCAGGAACACCTTCCAACCCAGCCGCATGAGCTGGTCATAGCGATAGCGCGGGAAGGCGGCGCGGGCCCAGATGAAGACGAACAGGCACAGCGCGATCTTCAGCGCGAACCACACGATCCCCGGCACCCAGGTGAACGGCGCCACCTCGAACGGGGGCAGCCAGCCGCCCAGGAACAGGATGGTCACCATCCCGCTCATCAGGATCATGTTGGCGTATTCGCCCAGGAAGAAGAGGGCGAAGGTCATGGCCGAATATTCGACGTTGTAGCCGCTCACCAGTTCCGCTTCCGCTTCCGGCAGGTCGAACGGGTGGCGGTTGGTCTCGGCCAGGGCCGAGATGAAGAACAGCACGAACATCGGGAAGTGGGGGATGAAGTACCACATCCCTTCCTGCTGCGCCCGCACGATGTCCGACAGGTTCAGCGACCCGGCCGACAGCAGCACCGAGATGATGATCAGGCCGATCGACACCTCGTAGGAGACCATCTGCGCGCTCGACCGCATGCCGCCCAGGAAGGCGTACTTGGAGTTCGAGGCCCAGCCGGCCATGATGATGCCGTAGACGCCCAGCGACGAGATGGCGAACAGGTACAGCACGCCGACGTTGATGTCGGCCAGCACCCAGCCCTCGTTGAAGGGGATCACCGCCCAGCCGATCAGCGCCAGGATGAAGGTCAGCATCGGCGCCAGGATGAACACCGCCCGGCTGGCACCGGTGGGGATCACCGTTTCCTTCAGGAACAGCTTGGCGCCGTCAGCCAGCGGCTGCAGCAGGCCCCACGGGCCCACCACGTTGGGGCCGCGGCGCAGCTGCATGGCGCCGATGACCTTGCGCTCGGCATAGGTGAGGTACGCCACGGCCAGAAGCAGCGGCAGGACAATGGCGACGATCTGCAGGATGATGATCGCGCCCGGCCAGATGTAGCCTTCCCAAACCTCAGTCATGGGTCCCCGTCTTCTTCTGGTCGTTGCCGTTGATGTACACGTCCGTGCACTCAGCCATGGTCTTCGACGCGCGGCTGATCGGGTCGGTCATGTAGAAGTTCTCGATGGGCAGCGCGAAGGCCTTGGAGGCATTCATCGCCGCATCGCTGCCGAAGCTCTTCCACTCCGCCGGCGTCACCGCGTCCACCGCCGCGAACACCGGGTTGGCGGCCGCCAGGCGGTCGCGCAGCTGAGCCAGCGAGTTGTACGGCAGGGTCTTGCCGAGCACGTCCGACAGCGCCCGCAGGATGGTCCAGTCTTCGCGCGCCTCGCCGGGCGGGAACACGGCCAGGCGGGTGCGCTGGACGCGGCCCTCGGTGTTGACGTAGGTGGCGTTCTTCTCGGTGTAGGCGGCACCCGGCAGGATGACGTCGGCGCGGTGGGCGCCGCGGTCGCCGTGGGAGCCCTGGTAGACCACGAAAGCCTTGCTGCCCAGGCGCTCGCCGGCGATCTCGTCGGCGCCGTGCAGCCACACCACGTCGATGTCGCCCTTGGCGGTGGCCGAGACGATGCCGCGGGTGTCGAGACCGCCCTCGCCCGGCGCGAAGCCGAGGTCGAGGCCGCCGACGCGCGACGCCGCCGTGTGCAGCACGTTGAAGCCGTTCCACTCCGCCGACACCACGCCGGCCGCCTCGGCCAGCTTGCGGCAGGCGCCCAGCACGGCGGCGCCGTCGTCCCGGATGAGCGCGCCGGCCCCGATCAGGATCATCGGCTTGCGGGCGCCCTTCAGCACGTCGAGGAACGGCAGCTTGCCGTCCGCCAGATCCTGCAGGGTGGCCGGGCCGGTGCCCAGGTGCTCATAGCCGTAGGTCAGGTCGACGGCCTGGCCGATCAGCGCCACCTTGAAGCCGCCGGCCAGCCAGCGCTTGCGGATGCGGGCGTTGACCACCGCCGCTTCCCACCGCGGGTTGGCGCCGACGATGAGCAGGGCGTCGGCATCTTCGATGCCGGCCAGGGTGGAGTTGAACAGGTAGCTGGCGCGCACCGCCGGGTCCACCTGCATGCCGTCCTGGCGGCAGTCCAGGTGCGGGCTGCCGAGGGCCGTCATCAGGTCCTTCAGCGCCATCATCGACTCGCAGTCGGCCATGTCACCGGCGATGGCGGCGATGCGGCTGCCCGGCACGCCGGCCAGACGGTCGGCGATGGCCTTGAACGCCTCCGCCCAGGTCGCGGGCTTGAGTTTGCCGTCGGCGCCACGCACATAGGGAGTGTCGAGGCGGCGCGCCAGCAGGCCGTCGACGGCATGGCGGGCCTTGTCGGAGATCCACTCCTCATTCACGTCATCATTGACGCGCGGCAGCACGCGCATGACCTGCGGACCGCGGCTGTCGATGCGGATGTTCGAGCCGACGGCATCGAACACGTCGATGCTCTCGGTCTTCTTCAGCTCCCACGGGCGGGCGTGGAAGGAGTACGGCTTGCTGGTGAGCGCACCCACCGGGCAGAGGTCGACCAGGTTGCCGGACAGTTCCGTATGCAGGGCCTGCTCGACGTAGTTGGTGACTTCCATGTGCTCGCCACGGCCCGTCGCGCCCATCTCCGGCACGCCGGCCACTTCAGTGGAGAAGCGGATGCAGCGGGTGCAGTGGATGCAGCGGGTCATCTCGGTCTTGACCAGCGGACCGAGGTACTTGTCGGTGACGGCGCGCTTGGCCTCGGCATAGCGGCTCTTGTCCGCGCCGAAGGCCACCGCCTGGTCCTGCAGGTCGCACTCGCCGCCCTGGTCGCAGATCGGGCAGTCGAGCGGATGGTTGATGAGCAGGAATTCCATCACGCCCTTGCGCGCCTTCAGCGCCATCGGGCTGTTGGTCTTCACCGTCATCCCCTCGGCCACCGGCATGGCGCAGGAGGCCGCCGGCTTCGGCGGGCCCGGCTGCACTTCCACCAGGCACATGCGGCAGTTGCCGGCGATGCTCAGGCGCTCGTGGTAGCAGAACCGCGGGATTTCGATCCCCAGTCGCTCGGCGGCCTGAAGGATCGTGGTACCCGGCTCGACCTCGATCTCGATCCCGTCGATCGTCAGCTTAGGCATGGAAGCTCACGTCCCCTCGTTCAGGCCGCGGCGCCGGCGGCGGCGCGGTTGCGTTCCAGGATGCGGGCCTCCATCAGCGGACGGAACCGCCGGATGAGACCCTGGACCGGCCACGCGGCCGCGTCACCCAGGGCGCAGATGGTGTGTCCTTCGATCTGCTTGGACACGTCGAACAGCATGTCGATTTCCTCGACGCTCGCCTCGCCGCGGGCCATGCGCTCCATCACGCGCCACAGCCAGCCGGTGCCCTCGCGGCACGGCGTGCACTGGCCGCAGCTTTCGTGCATGTAGAAGCGCGACAGGCGGGCGATGATCTTGATCAGGTCGGTGGACTTGTCCATGACCATGATCGCCGCGGTGCCGAGGCCCGAGCCGACGTCGCGCAGGGAGTCGAAGTCCATCAGCACGGTGTCGCAGGTGGCCTTGTCGAGCACCGGCACCGACGAGCCGCCGGGGATGATGGCGAGCAGGTTGTCCCAGCCGCCGCGCACGCCGCCGGCATGCTTCTCGATCAGCTCCTTCAGCGGGATGCCCATTTCCTCTTCCACGTTGCACGGATTGTTCACGTGGCCGGAAATGCAGAACACCTTGGTGCCCGAGTTCTTGGGCCGGCCGAGGCCGGCGAACCAGGCGCCGCCGCGGCGCAGGATGGTGGGCACGACGGCAATCGACTCGACGTTGTTCACCGTCGTCGGGCAGCCGTACAGGCCGACACCGGCCGGGAACGGCGGCTTCAGGCGCGGCTGGCCCTTCTTGCCTTCGAGCGAGTTGATGAGCGCCGTTTCCTCGCCGCAGATGTAGGCGCCGGCGCCGCGGTGGACATAGCACTCGAAGTCCCAGCCGGAGCCGCAGGCGTTCGGCCCGATCAGGCCGGCTTCACGGGCTTCGGCGATGGCGTGCTCCAGGTGCAGGGCTTCCTGCACGAACTCGCCGCGGATGTAGATATAGCAGGCGTGGGCGCCCATGGCGAAGGAGGCGATCAGGCAGCCTTCGATCAGCTTGTGCGGATCGTGGCGCATGAGGTCGCGGTCCTTGCAGGTGCCCGGCTCGCCCTCGTCGGCGTTGACCACGAGGTAGTGCGGCCGCTCGCCGACTTCCTTCGGCATGAACGACCACTTGAGGCCGGTCGGGAAGCCGGCACCACCGCGGCCGCGCAGGCCCGAATCCTGCACTTCCTTGATGATGGCCTCACGGCCTCGCTCCAGCAGCGCCTTGGTGCCGTCCCAGTCGCCGCGGGCGCGGGCACCGGCAAGGCGCCAGTCGTGGAAGCCGTAGAGGTTCGTGAAGATACGATCCTGGTCGCGCAGCATCAGCCTTCTCCCACGGGCTTGGAGCCGATGGTGGTCAGAGTGGTCGGACCACCGGCCGGCTCGGAGGCATGCCGCCCGTTCTGGGGACCGGGCTTCGGCGTCTCGCCGCGCTTCAGCGCGTCGATGATCGCCTTCATGCTGTCCTTGTCGAGGTCTTCGTAATAGTGATCGCCGATCTGGATCATCGGCGCATTGACGCAGGCGCCCAGGCACTCGGCCTCGGCCAGCGAGAACTGGCCGTCCTTGGTGGTCTCGCCGACGCCGATGCCCAGATGCTCGCTGCAGGCCGACACGATGGCGTCGGAGCCGCGCAGCATGCAGGCGACGTTGGTGCACACCTCGATGTGGTGCTTACCGACCGGGGCCAGCTTGTACATGGTGTAGAAGGTGGCCACTTCGTACACGCGGATCGGCGGCAGCGACAGCATTTCGGCGATGGCATCCATCGCCGCCTTGCTCACCCAGCCTTCCTGGCGCTGCGCGAGGTCGAGCAGCGGCATGGTGGCGGAACGCTGCCGGCCCTGCGGGTACTTGGCGATGATGGCCTGGGCCTTCGCCATGTACTCGTCGGTGAAGGCGAAGGTCGCCGGCTGTTCGAAGTCCTGGTTGGCAGCTGCACTCATCGATCGATCTCACCGAACACGACGTCAATGGAGCCGATGATCGCGGGGATGTCGGCCAGCATGTGTCCCTTGGCCATCATGTCCATGGCCTGCAGGTGGACGAATCCGGGGGACCGGATGTAGCAGCGGTACGGACGGTTGGTGCCGTCGGCCACCAGATACACCGCGAACTCGCCCTTCGGCGCCTCGGTGGCGAAGTAGGTCTCGCCCGGCGGCACGTGGAAGCCCTCGGTGAACAGTTTGAAGTGATGGATCAGCGATTCCATCGACTTCTTCATTTCCGGCCGCTTCGGCGGAGTGACCTTGTTGCTCTGCACCCGCACCGGGCCCGGCTTCATCTTGTCCAGGCACTGCTCGATGATGTTGAGCGACTGGCGCATTTCCTCGACACGGACCAGATAGCGGTCGTAGCAGTCGCCGACCTTGCCCACCGGAATGTCGAAGTCGATCATGTCGTAGGCGTCGTAGGGCTGCGCCTTGCGCAGGTCCCAGGCGATGCCGCAGGCGCGCAGGTTCGGACCGGTGAAGCCCCAGTCCAGCGCCTGGGCCTGCGTCACCACGCCGATGTCGACGGTGCGCTGCTTGAAGATGCGGTTGCCCGTGATCATGGTTTCCATGTCACGGATGTAGTCGCGGAATTCAGGCACCCAGCGGCGGATCTCGTCTTCCAGGCCGGCCGGCAGGTCGAGGGCGACACCACCGGGGCGGAAGTAGTTGGCGTGCATACGAGCGCCGGAGGCGGCGTCGTAGAACTCCATGATCTTTTCGCGCTGCTCGAAGCCCCACAGCATGGGGGTCATGGCGCCGACGTCCATGGCGTAGGACGTGACGTTGAGGATGTGGTTGCCGATGCGGGTCAGTTCCGCATAGAGCGTGCGGATGAACTTCGCCCGCTCCGGCACCTCGACGCCCAGCAGCTTCTCGACCGCGAGCACCCAGGAGTGCTCCATGTTCAGCGGCGAGCAATAGTCCAGGCGGTCGAAGTAGGGGCCGGCCTGCAGGTAGGTCTTGTACTCGATCAGCTTCTCGGTGCCGCGGTGCAGCAGGCCGACGTGCGGATCGGCGCGCTCCACCAGCTCGCCCGACAGCTCAAGCACCAGGCGCAGCACGCCGTGCGCCGCCGGGTGCTGCGGACCGAAGTTGATGTTGAGGTTCTTGATCTCGGCTTCGGCCATTTCAGCTCTTCCCCTTCTCGCCCAGCTGCACCTGGTTCGGCTGGGTCGCCTTCTCGTCGCCCGGCAGACCGTAGGGGTGGGTCATGCCTTCCCACGGCGACAGGAAGTCCCACGAGCGGAAGTCCTGCACCAGCTTCACCGGCTCGTAGACCACCCGCTTCTGCTCGTCGTCGTAGCGCAGCTCGACATAGCCGGTCAGCGGGAAGTCCTTGCGCAGCGGGTGCCCCTCGAAGCCGTAGTCGGTGAGGATGCGGCGCAGGTCGGGGTTTTCGGCAAAGATCACGCCGTACATGTCCCACACCTCGCGCTCGAACCAGCCGGCGGTCGAGAACACCGGCACCACCGTCGGAACGGCGGTCGCCTCGTCGGTCGTGACCTTCACGCGGATGCGCTGGTTGTGCTTCATGCTCAGCAGGGCGTAGACCACCTCGAAGCGCTCCTCGCGCTCGGGGTAGTCGACGCCGCAGATGGCGACCAGCTGCTTGAACATGCAGTTGCTGTCGTCGCGCAGGAAGCTCAGCACCTTCACGATGGCGCTGCGCAGCACGGAGACGATCAGCTCGCCCTTCTGCACTTCGGTGGTCACGACGTCCTGCGGGAACTGCGCGGCGACATATTCGCCGAGGTCCCGCAGCGCCTGGATCTGTTCGTCCGTCTGGATCATGTCCTCGCCGGTCCTCAGCCTTTTTAGCGCAGCAGCGAGCCGGTGCGCTGGATCTTCTTCTGCAACTGCAGGATGCCGTAGACGAGCGCCTCGGCGGTCGGCGGACAGCCGGGCACGTAGACGTCGACGGGCACGATGCGGTCGCAGCCGCGCACCACGGAGTAGCTGTAGTGATAGTAGCCGCCGCCGTTGGCGCAGCTGCCCATGGAGATCACCCAGCGCGGCTCGGCCATCTGGTCGTAGACCTTGCGCAGGGCGGGGGCCATCTTGTTGCACAGCGTGCCGGCCACGATCATCACGTCCGACTGGCGCGGGCTCGGCCGCGGCACGACGCCGAAACGGTCCAGGTCATAGCGCGGCATGTAGGCGTGGATCATCTCGACCGCGCAGCAGGCCAGGCCGAAGGTCATCGGCCACAGGCTGCCCGTGCGGGCCCAGTTGACCAGCGAATCGACGCTGGAGAGGATGAAGCCCTTCTCGGTCAACTCCTGCTGCACACCCTTGATCAGGGCATCCTGATCGGCGCCGGGAGGAATGCCGACGCCGGCGGGGCCGGAGAAACCGGGGCCGCTGTGGTTGCTCACTCCCATTCCAGGGCTCCCTTACGCCACTCATAGATAAAGCCGATGGTCAGCACGCCGAGGAACACCATCATCGACCAGAAGGCAAACTCGCCCACCGCCCCGAGGGTGACGGCCCAGGGGAACAGGAAGGCGATTTCCAGGTCGAAGATGATGAACAGGATCGCCACCAGGTAGTAGCGGACCTCGAACCGGTTGCGCGCGTCCTCGAAGGCCTCGAAGCCGCACTCGTAGGCCGAGTCCTTCTCGACGTCGGGACGCTGGCGGGCGACCACATAGGACGCGCCGACGGCGACCGCCGAAATGACGATAGCGATCCCGATGAAAATCAGGATCGGCAGATATTCCCGGAGCAGATCCTCCATGGCGTTCGCTCCTGCGCTCCCAACTCTGTCGGCGGCTGAGTACCCGGCGGGCTTTGTCGCGGCGTGATAGGATCCGGTCCTTTGCGACGCCAGCCGGAAAGGCGGGTAGGGCGTCGATCGTGACGGAGATTGTCCGATGGATGTACCCCGGTCAGGACGACCTGGGTCGAAATCGGGAACGCCGCGCTTGGGCTGACCGCGTAACGCCTCCGTGCCTTGTTCAGACCGGCCGCGGTCCCCGCCCGCCGGCCCCCATATAGGGCGTCGGCAGCCGGTGTCCAGTACCACCCGACCGGGTGGACCCCCCGCGGAATGCGGTGATCTAATCCGCGGCCCTGACTCAAGTCAAGAGAACAAGCCCGTTGACAACCAACTTTCTGCACTGCCGAAATCAACCCGTTTCGACGCCTCCGCGTACTCCTTTCGGAAGTGCGCATGGGCAGCCGCTGCGGCGGCCCGTCGCGTCGAGCACAGCGGGTCGCCCCTGCGGCTGTCCCCCCTGAAACCAGCGGACCGAGAGGCCCCTGTTCCGATGCCAGCCCGCACCGTCAACCGCACCATCCCCTACCCGCCCGACCGGCTGTTCGACCTGGTGGCCGATGTGGAGCACTACCCGCAGTTCGTGCCCAACTGGGCGGCGGCGCGCATCGTCCGCCGGCTGCCGGACGGCTACCAGACCGACCAGATCATCCGCTTCGGCCCGCTGCGGGAGGAGTTCATCACCGAAACCCACCTGCACCGGCCGCAACGCATCACCGTGACGGCCGTCAAAGGGCCCTTCGACCACCTGCAGATTCTCTGGAGTTTCATGCCGGTGGCGGAGGGAGCGTGCCATATTGAGCTGACCGTCGACTTCGAGCTGCGCTCGCGCGCCCTGCGCGCCGTCAGCCAGATCATGGCCGGCGACAGCCCGGAGCGGCTGGTGCATGCCTTCGAGGAACGCGCCCGCCACGTCTACGGGCCGCCCGAGGCGGCAGCCATGGCGGCCGCCCTGGCCGCCACCGCAGCCGCCCACGGCGAAAGGCCGTGAGCATGGACAGGCAGAGAGAGACCGTCGCCTTGACCGACCCCTACGCCGGCGTCGCCGATACCCGCCAGCCCCTCGGCACCTCCCGCCCCTACCCGCTCTCCCCCGCCGCCGCGGCCAGCGCCACTGCCGCCGCCGGTCGCGGCGACGGCCGGACCGGGGCGGCACCGGCGGAGGCCGGCGGGGTGCCGGATTACCTGCGCGACACCTATACCTGGGCCTACCTCAGCCGCTTCGGCACCCGCTTCTTCGACAAGCCGTGGGTGGTGTCGGCGATTCTGTGGGGCAACGCCCGCCGGCTGATCCGCACCGTGGCGGCGGAGATGCAGCCGGGGTGGCGGGTGCTCCAGCCGGCCTGCGTCTACGGCGACTTCTCCCTGCGCCTGGCCGATGCGGTGGGGCCCGACGGGCAGCTGGACGTCTGCGACATCGCCCCGATCCAGGTCGCCCTCACCCGCCGCAAGCTGGCGGGGGTGCGCCATGCCAGCGTGCGGCGCGAGGATGCCGCCGTGCCCGGCAAGGGACCCTACGACGCCGTCACCTGCTTCTTCCTGCTGCACGAGGTGCCGGAGGACTACAAGCGCGCCATCGTCAACAACATGCTGGCGGCGGTGCACGACGACGGGCCGGTGATCTTCGTCGACTATCACCGCCCGGCCGGCTGGCATCCGCTGAAGCCGATCATGGCGGTGGTGTTCAACCGCCTGGAGCCCTTCGCCCGCGCCCTGTGGACGCGCGAGGTGCGCGATTACGCCGACGCCGCCGACGACTGGACCTGGGACAAGCGCACCCTGTTCGGCGGCCTCTATCAGGTGGTGATCGCCCGCCGCCGCTCCACCGGCGCCCCCTGAGGCGCCCGCAGCCGCCGCCGCGACCCGCCCCTCTGGGGGCGAGTCGGGCCGGCGCGCTCCCTCTCCTGCCCGACCGCCACCCGACACCGCCCCCGCCCCTTCGGCGACGGTCGCCGCGGCTCCCTCCGGCGCCGGGCGCGCCCCGTCCGCCGGCCGGATGCCGCCCTTCCCCACCCGCCGGGGCCGGTCGCACCGGCAGTATGGGCCTACGCCCCACACCTCCGGGTGGGATCCCCCTCCGCCACCCTGTTGCGCAGCCCCCGGCGGGGCGGCGGAGCGCCCTCGCCGTCGCTTCCAATACCCATGAAATTTGTGTGATGCAGACCTGCGAGGGGCGAGAAAGCGTTCAAGCGGATCATCATTTTGCTAAGGTGGTTGCCCTGATCGAGGCATGCCAACGGAGGTGAGTGCATGGACGTGATCAAGACCGACGTCGCCATCATCGGCGCCGGCGGGGCCGGCCTGCGTGCCGCCATTGCCGTCGCCGAGAGCGATCCGGGCCTCGACGTCGCGCTGGTGAGCAAGGTTCTGCCCATGCGCAGCCACACCGTGGCGGCCGAAGGCGGCGCCGCCGCCGTCATCAAGGAAAACGACAGCCTCGAAAACCACTTCCTCGATACCGTCTCGGGCGGCGACTGGCTGTGCGACCAGGACATCGTGGAGCTGTTCGTCAACCAGGCCCCGCACGAGATGTACCAGCTGGAGCACTGGGGCTGCCCGTTCTCCCGCGATGCCGACGGCCGCATCGCCGTGCGCCCGTTCGGCGGCATGAAGGTGGAACGCACCTGCTACGCGGCGGACAAGACCGGCTTCCACCTGCTGCACACCCTGTTCCAGACCTCCATGAAGTACCCGCAGGTGACGCGGTACGACGAGTTCTTCTCGGTCGACCTGATCGTCGACGAAGGACGCGTGCGCGGCCTGCTGGCCATCGAGATCCGCACCGGCCGCATGGTGGCCTTCGTCGCCAAGGCGGTGATCATCTGCACCGGCGGCGCCGGCCGCGTCTTCCCCTTCACCACCAACGGCGCCATCAAGACCGGCGACGGCATGGCCATGGCCTACCGCGCCGGCGTGCCGCTGAAGGACATGGAGTTCGTCCAGTACCACCCGACCGGCCTGCCCGGCACCGGCATCCTGCTGACGGAAGGCTGCCGCGGCGAGGGCGGCATCCTGACCAACAAGGACGGCTACCGCTACCTGCAGGACTACGGCCTCGGCCCCGCCGACCCGTGGCCGCGCAAGAAGGCCATGGAGCTGGGGCCGCGCGACCGCCTCAGCCAGGCCTTCTGGCACGAGCAGCAGAAGGGCCGCACCATCAAGGGGCCATACGGCGACGTCGTCTACCTCGACATGCGCCACCTCGGCGAAAAGAAGATCAACGAGCGCCTGCCCTTCGTCCGCATGCTGGCCACCAACTACGTCGGCGTCGACCCGGTGAAGGATCCGGTGCCGGTGCGGCCGGTGGTCCATTACACCATGGGCGGCATCGACTGCGACATCGACACCGCCACCGCCCTGCCCGGCCTCTACACCGCCGGCGAGGCCTCCTGCCTGTCCATCAACGGCGCCAACCGCCTGGGGTCCAACTCGCTGACGGAGCTGCTGGTGTTCGGCCGCCGCGCCGGCGAGTTCGCCGCCCGCTACGTGCGCGCCGAGGCCGGCCGCGGCGCGACGGAAACCAGCATCGCCCACCTGGCCGACAGCCTCGCCGCCCGCGTCACCGGCCTGCTGGAGGAGCGCCACGGCACCGAAAGCCTGGCCGGCCTGCGCAAGGAAATGACCTCCACCATGGAGGACGGCTGCGGCATCTACCGCACCGAAAGCACCCTGCTGGAGACCGTGGGCAAGCTGGCCGCCCTGCGCGAGCGCTACAAGCGCGTCCACGTCACCGACAAGAGCAAGGTGTTCAACACCGAGCTGCTGCACGCCCTGGAGCTGGGCAACATGCTGGAGGTGGCGCAGGCCATGGCCCACGCCGCCCTCGACCGCAAGGAGAGCCGCGGCGCCCACCAGCGCCTGGATCACCCCAAGCGCGACGACGTCACCTACCTGAAGCATTCCATCGCCATCCGCGGCGACGGCGGCGCGCCGCCGCGCGTCGAGTACAAGGACGTGGTCATCACCAAGTCCCAGCCGGCCGAACGTGTCTATGGTGGAGCCGCCCAATGACCGAACGGATGATCGAATTCGAGGTGCTGCGCTACCGCCCGGACACCGACCCCGAACCCACCTTCCAGACCTACCGCGTCGCCTGCCAGGAAGACTGGGTGGTGCTGGATGCGCTGAACCACATCAAGGACACCATCGACGGCACCCTGAGCTATCGCTGGAGCTGCCACATGGCCGTCTGCGGCTCGTGCGGCATGCAGGTGAACGGCGAGCCCAAGCTGGCCTGCAAGGCCTTCGTGCGCGACTACGGCAGCCGCATCCGGGTGGAGCCGCTGGCCACCTTCCCCATCGAGCGCGACCTGGTGGTCGACATGGACGACTTCGTCGACAAGCTGCAGTCGGTGAAGCCGTGGATCGTGCGCGAGGATGATGCCAAGGTGGCGGCCGGCGAGACGGAATACCGCCAGCAGCCGGCGCAGCTCGCCCGCTACCGCCAGTTCAGCATGTGCATCAACTGCATGCTGTGCTACTCCGCCTGCCCGCAGTACGCCCTGAACCAGGACTTCATCGGCCCGGCCGCCCTGGCGCTGGCCCACCGCTACAACCTGGACAGCCGCGACCAGGGGGCCGCCGAGCGCCGCGACGTGGTGGCGAGCCACGCCGGGGTGTGGGACTGCACCTTCGTCGGCCAGTGTTCCGTCGTCTGCCCCAAGGACGTGGACCCCGCCGCCGCCATCCAGCAGGGCAAGATCGCGGCGACCACCGATTTCTTCCTCGGCATGCTGATGCCCAAGAAGGGAGGCAAGTGACATGGCGACGCCCCGCAAGCCCTTCGCCCGCCCGTGGCATAACGACTGGTGGCTGCACAAGCGGTCCTACGCCCTCTACATGATCCGCGAGCTGACCTGCATCGCGCTGGCGCTCTATGCCGCTGTGGTGATCTACGGCCTCGGCCGGCTGGCCGACGGGCCGGAGGCGTGGAACGCCTTCGTCGCCGCCCTGCGCGGCCCCGGCTTCGTCACCTTCCACCTGGTGGCGCTGGTGCTGATGCTCTACCACACCGTCACCTGGTTCCAGCTGACGCCCAAGGCCATGCCGGTCATGCGCGGCGACGAGTTCCTGCCCGGCCGCTACATCATCGGCGCCCACTTCGCCGCCTGGGCGGTGGTGTCGCTGATCGTTCTCGTCATCGCGGGGGTGTGAGCCATGGCGCGATCCAAGTCCAAGCCCATCTTCTGGGGCCTGTTCGCCGCCGGCGGCACCGTCGCCGCCTTCCTGGCGCCGGTGATGATCCTGCTGACCGGCTTCCTGCTGCCGCTCGGCGTGTTCGGGCCGGAGGCCTTCTCCTACGACCGCATGCAGGCCTTCGCCGGCAACTGGTTCGGCAAGCTGGTGCTGTTCGGGGTGCTGACGCTGTTCCTGTGGCACTTCGGCCATCGCATGCGCGTCACGCTGCACGACCTCGGCATCCACAACAAGGGGCTGGCGGTGGTGGTGTGCTACGGCCTCGCCGGCATCGGCACCGTGTGGGCGCTGGTCACCCTGCTGAGCATCTGAGCCTGGGGCCGGAGAGGGTGCGGGATGGTGCCGCCACGGCGCCGTCCCGGCCCGCCGGCGTCACCCAGCCAGGGTCACTCCGCCGTCGACACGGGAGCCGCCGCCGTCACGACGGCCGGCCGCTGGCGACCAGATGCAGCAGCGCCGCCCGCCGCGGCAGGTTGGCCACCTCCACGCGGGCGGAGAAGATGCCGCCGGTGTTGATGTTGCGGACGGTTTCAATGCCCGGCCGGTCCAGCAGCCCTTCCAGCACCACGCCGGGCCGGGCCGCTTCCTCGCAATCGGTCAGCAGGCTGCAGTAGCCGCTGTCGACCTCCACCAGCATGAGCCTGCGGCGGGCATTGACGGCGATCACAACTCCCAGCATGACGCCACCTCCTGGGCCTGATGCGCATCCTGCCCAGTGTGGTGCCGCAGCACCGCAGCGGTCAATCTGGCGGGAAGCCGATAGGGCCTCCGGGAGGGGCCACCCCTGACTTCCGTCAGGGAGCCGCCGCGGCGCAGGCGGCCTCCGCCTCCGCCACCAGCGCCCGGTCGAGCAGCACGTAGGAGGTCAGCAGCATGGCCGCACCGGCGTAGAAGCCGTCGCGGTCGTGCTCGCCGCAGGCATCGCGGAAGGCCGGCAGCCACGACAGCAGATGGCGGTCGAGGAACCGCGCCTGACGCCGCCAGCTGGCGGCCATGGCGGCGCCGGTGGGGATGCCGCCGGCGGCCCGCCAGTCGTCCAGCCCCGCCTCCACCAGCTGCGCCATGAGGTCGAGCAGCACCGCCACGTGGTCGCGGTCACCGATGAGGGCGGCGGTGCCGTTGGCATCGCCGTCGCTGTCGCCGCCGTCGCCCTCTGCCGCAGCCTCGGCCTCGGGCAGCCAGTCGGAGGCGCGGGGCGAGACGCGGCCGTTCTCGAACAGGGCGGAGAAGTCGGCGCCAAGCGCCCGCGCCAGCGCGCCGTCATCGCGGGCCACGTCCAGCGCCGCTTCCATGCGCGCCGCCCCCGGCCGCAGGGCCGGCTCGGCCGCCAGGTTGTCCAGCACCGCCCGCCCCGGCCCCTTGCGGTAGGCCGACAGCAGCGCCGGGTCCAGGCGGCACGACAGCAGCCCGGCGAACCAGCGGTACAGCTCGGTCCGGCGCAGGCACTCGGTGATGAACGCGGTGTCGGAAGCGGAGGCGGTATCGGTCATGGCGGCGTCCTCGCGGTCGGGCCGCGACGCCCGAAAAACGGCGCCGCTGCCGGGGAGGGAATGGTGGGCGATGACGGGATCGAACCGCCGACCCTCTCGGTGTAAACGAGATGCTCTACCAGCTGAGCTAATCGCCCATTCCGTCCGGTGCGACCGGCCCGGGACCATGGACGGCGCGTGCCTCATATGACAGGCGGGGCGCCGGGTCTGTCAAGTATTCGTTCAAAACAAGAATGCCGGCCCTGCGGCCGGCATTCCGTAATACTTCGTCTGGCGGCCGATCAGCCGTTGACGGAATCCTTCAGGCCCTTGCCAGCCTTGAACTTCGGCTGCTTGGAGGCCGGGATCTTGATGGTCTCGCCGGTGCGGGGGTTGCGGCCCTCGCTGGCGGCGCGCTCGGCCACGGCGAAGGTGCCGAAGCCCACCAGGCGCACTTCGTCGCCCTTCTTCAGGGCCTCGGTGATGGCGTTGAACACGCCATCGACGGCCTTGCCGGCATCAGCCTTGGACAGGCCGCTGGCATCGGCAACGGCGGCAACGAGATCGTTCTTGTTCACTTGAGGGCCCCCTCTGCTAAAAGCAAAGACAAAATCTGGGTGCAATCAAAGGCAACGGTGACCGTTGATTTATCGGGGGGGAGTGTAAGGCCGGCATTTCGCGTCCGTCAATCGGGAAACCGCGGTTTTCCCCAGTTTTTCGCGCCTTTCCGGCTCATATCCCAGCTTGACAGAGGGGCATTTCGCGTTCCATCGCGAGAATAGCTCCCCCTTTAGAGCAACTTTTAGACAATTCCGAAAGCAGACGACAGCAAGTAGAGAGCCTCCCCTCCCCCGCCTGTCGACTGTCCCCCTCCGTCCGGCACCCCCCGAAAAAGACGAAGGCGGCCCCGCGGGACCGCCTTCGCATCGCTTTCGCCGGCAGGGCGGACGTCAGTGGGTGACCACCGCGTCGCCGCCGTCGGCCGACTTCACCGCCGGCACGTCCTCGTCGGAAGGTTCCTGCCACTCGATGGGCGTCAGTTCCTTCACCAGGGCGTGCAGCAGCACCTCGTCCACCGTGGACACCGGAATGATCTTCAGGCCGCGCTTCACGTTGTCCGGGATCTCGGCCAGATCCTTCTCGTTGTCGCGCGGGATGAGCACCCGCTTGATGCCGCCGCGCAGGGCCGCCAGCAGCTTCTCCTTCAGGCCGCCGATGGGCAGCACGCGGCCGCGCAGGGTGATCTCGCCGGTCATGGCGACATCCTTGCGCACCGCATTGCCGGTCAGCGCCGACACGATGGAGGTGCACATGGCAACGCCGGCCGACGGACCATCCTTGGGCGTGGCGCCTTCCGGCACGTGGACGTGGATGTCCCGCTTCTCGAACATGGTCGGCTTGATGCCGAAGCTGACCGAGCGCGAGCGCACGTAGGAGCGCGCCGCCTGGATTGACTCCTTCATCACGTCGCCCAGCTGGCCGGTGAGCATGAAGTTGCCCTTGCCCGGCAGGGTGACGGCCTCGATGGACAGCAGCTCGCCGCCCACCTCGGTCCACGCCAGGCCGGTGGTCACGCCCACCAGATCCTCGCGCTCCGCCTCGCCGTAGCGGTAGCGGCGCACGCCGGCGTATTTCGCCAGGTTGCGGCGGGTGATGGACACCTGCTTGATGGACTTTTCCACCAGCGTCTTGGTCGACTTGCGGGCGAGGTTCGCCAGCTCGCGTTCCAGATTGCGGACCCCGGCCTCGCGCGTGTAGTAGCGCACCAGATCGCGCAGCGCGTCCTCGCTGATGGCGAATTCCGCCTTCTTCAGGCCGTGCGCTTCCATCTGCTTGGGGATCAGGTGGCGGCGGGCGATCTCGACCTTCTCGTCCTCGGTGTAGCCGGACAGGCGGATGATCTCCATACGGTCCATCAGCGGCTGCGGCATGCGCAGGGTGTTGGCCGTGGTGACGAACATCACGTCCGACAGGTCGTAATCGACCTCCAGGTAATGGTCGTTGAAGGTGGAGTTCTGCGCCGGGTCCAGCACCTCCAGCAGCGCCGAGGACGGGTCGCCGCGCCAGTCGGCGCCCAGCTTGTCGATCTCGTCGAGCAGGAAGAACGGGTTGGACGACTTCGCCTTCTTCATGCCCTGGATGACCTTGCCGGGCATGGAGCCGATGTAGGTGCGCCGGTGGCCGCGGATCTCGCTTTCGTCGCGCACGCCGCCGAGCGACACGCGCACGAAGTTGCGGCCCGTCGCCTTGGCGATGGACTGGCCGAGCGACGTCTTGCCCACACCCGGCGGGCCGACGAGGCACAGGATCGGCCCCTTCAGCTTCTTGGTGCGCTGCTGCACCGCCAGATACTCAAGAATGCGCTCCTTCACCTTCTCCAGGCCGAAGTGATCGTCGTCCAGCACCTTCTTGGCGCGCTTCAGGTCGTAGTTGACGCGCGTCTTGGTCTGCCAGGGGATCGACAGCAGCCAGTCGAGATAGTTGCGCACCACCGTCGCTTCCGCCGACATGGGGCTCATGGAGCGCAGCTTCTTCAGCTCGCCCATGGCCTTTTCCTTGGCTTCCTTCGACAGCTTGGTGTTGTTGATCCGCTCCTCGATCTCCGAGGCTTCGTCGCGGCCTTCCTCGCCCTCGCCGAGTTCCTTCTGAATGGCCTTCAGCTGCTCGTTCAGATAGTACTCGCGCTGGGTCTTCTCCATCTGCCGCTTGACGCGGTTGCGGATCTTCTTCTCGACCTGCAGGACGCCGATCTCGCTTTCCATGAAGCCGTAGACGCGCTCCAGCCGGTCGGCGATGGCGGTGGTCTCCAGCAGTTCCTGCTTGTCGGCGATCTTCAGCGCCAGGTGCGAGGCGACCGTATCGGCCAGCTTGGCGGCATCGTCGATCTGGTTGATCGACACCAGCACCTCGGGCGGGATCTTCTTGTTCAGCTTGATGTACTGCTCGAACTGGCCGACCACGGAGCGGGACAGCGCCTCAAGCTCCTGGTTGTCCTGGTGTTCGTCGTCGAGCAGCTCCACCTCGGCCTGGAAGAAGTCGGCGTTGTCGGTGTAGCGCACGATGCGCGCGCGCTGGCCGCCTTCCACCAGCACCTTGACGGTGTCGTCGGGCAGCTTCAGCAGCTGCAGCACGGTCGAGACGGTGCCGACGGTGTAGATGTCGTCGGACTCGGGGTTGTCCTGGGCAGCGTTCTTCTGCGCCACCAGCAGGATCTGCTTGTCCTCGGCCATGACATCTTCAAGCGCCTTCACCGACTTCTCGCGGCCGACGAACAGCGGCACGATCATGTGCGGGAAGACAACGATGTCACGCAGCGGGAGGACAGGGAGGATGTCTCCGCGACCAGTCTCCACGATCATGTCCCTCTTGTAGCTTGGCGGCCGTCAAACGCACCGCCAGGTTGATCGGCTTTGGCCCTGATATGGGAGGCTCCAAAGCGGACGGCTAGGGTGAAGTCCCGAGGATGTCCGGCGGCGGCGACGCACCGGCGGATCGGTCGGGCTGAGGTGGAAAGGGCGCCCTCAGGCGCCCGTCCCGACCTCCTCGGAGCGGTCCGAGTATATGTACAGCGGTTTCGCCCGGCTCTCGGCGACCTCGCGGTTGACCACCACCTCTTCCACGCCTTCCATGCCCGGCAGGTCGAACATGGTGTCGAGCAGCATGCCTTCCATGATGGAACGCAGGCCGCGGGCGCCGGTCTTGCGGGCGATGGCCTTCTGGGCAATGGCCGCCAGGGCGTCGTCGGTGAGGGTGAGCTTGGTGCTCTCCATGTCGAACAGCTTCTGGTACTGCTTGACCAGGGCGTTCTTCGGCTTGGTGAGGATCTCGATCAGCGCCGGCTCGTCCAGGTCGTCCAGGGTGGCGATCACCGGCAGGCGGCCGACGAATTCCGGGATGAGGCCGTACTTCAGCAGGTCTTCCGGCTCCACCTCGCGCAGGATCTCGCCGGTACGGCGCTGCTCGGGGTCACGCACGGTGGCGCCGAAGCCGATGGAGGTGCCCTTGCCGCGGCCGGAGATGATCTTTTCCAGGCCGGCGAAGGCGCCGCCGCAGATGAACAGGATGTTGGTGGTGTCGACCTGCAGGAATTCCTGCTGCGGGTGCTTGCGGCCGCCCTGCGGGGGCACGCTGGCGACCGTGCCTTCCATGATCTTCAGCAGGGCCTGCTGCACGCCCTCGCCCGACACGTCGCGGGTGATGGAGGGGTTGTCGGACTTGCGGCTGATCTTGTCGATCTCGTCGATGTAGACGATGCCGCGCTGCGCCCGCTCCACGTTGTAGTCGGCGGCCTGCAGCAGCTTGAGGATGATGTTCTCCACATCCTCGCCCACGTAGCCGGCTTCGGTCAGCGTGGTGGCGTCGGCCATGGTGAAGGGCACGTCGAGGATGCGGGCGAGGGTCTGCGCCAGCAGCGTCTTGCCGCAGCCCGTCGGGCCGACCAGCAGGATGTTCGACTTGGCGATCTCGACCTCGTTGCCCTTGGCCCCGCCGTGCTGCAGCCGCTTGTAGTGGTTATGCACCGCCACCGACAGCACCCGCTTGGCGTGTGCCTGGCCGATCACATAGTCGTCCAGGACGGCCATGATGTCGCGGGGGGACGGGACGCCATCGCGGGAGCGGACAAGATTGCTCTTGTTCTCCTCGCGGATGATGTCCATGCACAGTTCCACGCATTCATCGCAGATGAACACCGTCGGCCCGGCGATGAGCTTGCGCACCTCGTGCTGGCTCTTCCCGCAGAACGAGCAATACAGGGTGTTCTTGGATGAATCGCCGCCAGAGGACTTGGTCATCGTGTCTCCACTCCGTGCGCGGCCGGCACCGCCGGTGCGCCGTCATCAGTTCGCGGCCGGCCGGCCCGCTTCGGAATCATGTTAGCCGGACCATCTGCCGCAGGACAATGCCTAAAACCTCTACGCCAGCCGGTGCGTAACGGATCGGACATCGTTTCCGCAAAATGGGGCGGCGGCACAGGCCCCGCAAGGCGCCGGCGGCGCTCTCGCCCGCTCGGGCGGCGAGCCCCGGCGGGGCGGATGGGCAGGACGAGGCCGCGGCGGCAGCGCCACGACCGGCAGCGGAGGTAGGGCACCGCCGCCAAAAGATCAAGGGACGCGGCGGCGGCCGCGTCCCTTTTCATGCACGACGGCCGCCGGATCATCCGGCGCCGGGCCTCAGCGGGCCGGCTGGTTGTCGGACTCGCGGCTCATGACCACCGTGTCGATCAGACCGAAGGCCTTGGCCTCTTCCGGCGTCATGAACTTGTCGCGCTCCATGGCGCGCTCGATCTCTTCCAGCGGCTGGCCGGTGTGCTTGACGTAGATCTTGTTCAGGCGGTCGCGGATGGAGAGGATCTCGCGGGCGTGGATCTCGATGTCCGCCGCCTGGCCCTGGAAGCCGCCGGACGGCTGGTGGACCATGATGCGCGAGTTGGGCAGCGAGAACCGCTTGTCCTTGGCGCCGCCGGTGAGCAGCAGCGAGCCCATGGACGCCGCCTGGCCGATCACCATGGTGGAGACGTCGCAGCGGATGTACTGCATGGTGTCGTACATGGCGAGGCCCGAGGTCACCACGCCGCCCGGCGAGTTGATGTAGAAGGCGATGTCCTTGGAGGGGTTCTCGGCTTCCAGGAACAGCAGCTGGGCGCAGATGAGCGCCGACACGTTATCCTGCACCTGACCGGTGAGGAAGATGATGCGCTCCTTCAGCAGGCGCGAATAGATGTCGTAGGAGCGTTCGCCGCGGTTGGTCTGCTCGACCACCATCGGAACCAGGTAGTTGTTGTAGACCTCGATCGGATCACGTTCGTACATGGGCTGCATCCAGTCCTGTTCCTGTGGTTCCCCGATATGCGGGGGACGCGGTCGAAATGCAATCGGGGCGGCGGCCGGAAAGCCGCCGCCCCGACATCAGAATGCGGCACGGACGAAGGGCCCGCCCGTCATCACTCGGCGTCGCCCTCGGCGGCCTCGGCCTTCTTGGCCTTCTTGGCGCCCGACTTCTTCGCCTTGGCCGGCTTTTCGCCCTCGCCCTCGGCGTCGGCGTCGTCCTGCTTCATCAGCTCGTCGACGGAGACGGTCTTGTCCTCGACCTTCGCCTTTTCGATGATGAAGTCGACGACCTTGTCTTCATAGATCGGGGCGCGCAGCTGGTCGATGGCGCCGCGGTTGTTCATGAAGTAGCTGAACACGGCCTGTTCCTGGCCGGGGAAGCGCGCGGCTTCGGCCATGATGGCGCGGTTCAGGTCTTCCTGAGTGACCTGCACCTCGTTCTTCTGACCGACGTCGGACAGCAGCAGGCCCAGGCGCACGCGACGCTCGGCCAGCTTGCGGTAGTCGGCCTTCAGCTCGTCGTCGGACTTGCCTTCGTCCTCGGGGTCCAGCTGGCCCTTTTCCTTGGCCTGCTCGACCTGCTTCCAGATGCCGTCGAATTCCATGTCGACCATGGACGGGGGCACCGGGAAGTCGTGGCCGTCGGCCAGCTTGTCCAGCAGCTCGCGCTTGACCTTCTGGCGGCTGACGTTGTCGTACTCGCGCTGGATCTGCTCGCGGATGGCGGTCTTCAGCGCCTCCAGGTCGTCCAGGCCGACCTTCTTGGCCAGCTCGTCGTCGATCTCCGGCACCTTCGGCTCGCGGATCTCGTGGACGGTGACGTCGAAGGTGACTTCGGCGCCCTTCAGGTTCTCGGCCGGGTATTCTTCCGGGAAGGTGACGGTGATGGTCTTCTGCTCACCGGCCTTCAGACCGACCACCTGCTCCTCGAAGCCGGGGATGAAGGTGCCCGAGCCCAGTTCCAGCTCGTAGCCCTCGGCCTTGCCGCCGGGGAACTCCTCGCCGTCCTTCTTGCCCACGAAGTCGATGAGGACGGCATCGCCCTCCTTCGCCTTGCGGGTCTTGGAGGTGACGGCTTCGTTGACCTTCTGGCTCTCGGCGATGCGCTTCAGCGCGTCTTCGATCTCCTGGTCGGCGACGTCGGCCTTCGGGCGGGTCAGCTCGACGGTGGAGAAGTCGACCGGGGTGATTTCCGGCAGCACTTCCACCGACAGGGTGAATTCCAGGTCGGCGTTCTCGTCGAACGACTGCAGATCGATCTTCGGCTGCATGGCCGGACGCAGGTTGTTCTCGGTGATGGCCTTCTCGGCGGCTTCCTGCACCGACTGCTCAACCACTTCGCCCAGCACGGACTGGCCGTAGCGCTTCTTGACCAGGCTCAGCGGCACCTTGCCGGGGCGGAAGCCCGGCATCTTCACCTGGGTGCTCAGCTCCTTCAGGCGGGCTTCGCTCTTGGCAGCAAGATCGGCAGCGGGCACGACCACCTTGAAATCGTGCTTCAGGCCCTCGGCGTGGGTTTCAGTAACCTGCATCTAGAGTCTCTATCTCTCGTGTCTGTGATCGACTCGGTGGGCGAGCCACGTGGCGCGGTTATAGCAAACCCGCCCGGCACCGCAAACCTGTGCCGGCGAAAAATAACGACGCACGACGGACCCCCACCACCGGCCGGCGACGAGGGCCGGTATGCGGACGGTTTCCCATTGGTGCGGCCGGAGGGACTCGAACCCACACACCTTGCGGCGCTGGAACCTAAATCCAGTGCGTCTACCAGTTCCGCCACGGCCGCGCCGGAAACCGGTCTTGTGCAACGGATGGGCGTCCGCGTCAAGACCACGCGGCAACGACCTGCGCTCCGTCGCCCTCATACCCTATGCACTTTGGTATATGACCTTCCGCCGAAGCATGGCGTTTGCCCCGCTTCACCGTTTTCAAGGGCTGAGAAATGGTATATGGACAGGCGCAACAGGGCTAGGTGCGAACCGATCGGATGAGGACGCCGGCCCGGAAAACAATGCAGCGGCGGAGAGTGAGATGTCGGACGATCTGGATCGCGTCGGTCGGTTGGGCTTCCTGCAGGTTGACGAGGAAACCCGCGGCCTGCTGCGCGAGTTCCGCGGCATTCTGGCGAGCAACATCGACGCCGTGCTCGACGCCTTCTACGGCTACGTCCGCCAGACGCCGGCCGTCGCCCGCCTGTTCGGCAGCGACGCCAGCATCCGCCACGCCCGCGACCAGCAGCGCAAGCACTGGCTCGACAACGTGTTCTCCGGCGAGTTCGGCGACGCCTACTTCCGGCAGGTGGTGATCATCGGCCGCACCCACGAGCGGGTGGGCCTGGAGCCGCGCTGGTACATCGCCGCCTATGCCTTCACCCTGAACAAGATCGTCCAGCTGGTCTACACCCACTACCGCAAGAAGCCGGAGCGCGCCGCCGCCATGCTGACGGCGGTGAACAAGGCGGTGTTCCTGGACATGGACGTCGCCATCTCGGTCTACATCCAGACCGCCCGCGAGACCGCCGCCCGCACCCTGAACGAGCACGCCTCCAAGTTCGAGAACGAGGTGCATGCCATGGTGGAGATCGTCGCCGCGGCGGCGACCGAGCTACAGTCCACCTCGCAGAACATGGCCGAAACCGCCGATCGCACCTCGTCGCAGTCGACCCTGGTCGCCAACGCGGCGGAACAGGCCGCCGGCAACGTCCAGACGGTGGCGGCGGCGGCCGAGGAGCTGCACGCCTCCATCTCCGAGATCAGCCGGCAGGTGGCGGAGAGCAACCGCATCTCCTCCGAAGCGGTGGAAGAGGCGGAACGCACCAACCAGCTGGTCAACGGCCTCGCCACCGCCGCCGGCAAGATCGGCGAGGTGGTGAAGCTCATCAACGACATCGCCAGCCAGACCAACCTGCTGGCGCTGAACGCCACCATCGAGGCGGCGCGCGCCGGCGATGCCGGCAAGGGCTTCGCCGTGGTCGCCGGCGAGGTGAAGAACCTCGCCAACCAGACCGCCCGCGCGACGGAAGACATCAGCCGCCAGATCACCGAGGTGCAGAACGCCACCCACAGCGCCGTCGGCGCCATCCAGGGCATCACCGGCACCATCGGCCGCATCAACGAGATCGCCTCTGCCATCGCCGCCGCGGTGGAACAGCAGGGCGCCGCGACCCAGGAAATCGCCCGCAACGTCCAGCAGGCCTCCAGCGGCACCAGCGAGGTGACCTCCAACATCTCCACCGTCACCGAGGCGGCGACGGAAACCGGCCATGCCGCCGGCGAGGTGCTGACCGCCGCCCGCGAGCTGAGCAACCAGTCCGAACGCCTGAAGTCGCAGGTGGACAGCTTCCTCTACGACATCCGCCATTCGGTGTGATCCCCACCGGGGCAGCACAAGCAGACGGGGCGGCTTCGCAGGAAGCCGCCCCGTTCTTCTGTCCGCACCGTCGCAGCGAGGCCAGCCCTAGTCCTTCAGCAGGCCCTTGATGACGCTGGAGGTGGCGACCTTGCCCTGGCCCTTGTACTGCTCGTGATTGCGCTCGATTTCGTTGAGCTTGTACAGGTAGTTGACCATCAGGCCGCAGGACTGCTTCAGTCCCTTGGCGGAAATGTCCCCGAGCCAGTTCAGCCGCTCTACCCGGGCGCCGTTGGAGAGGTGGAAGTGGGCGACCGGATCGCGTGCCCGCGGCGTGTCGCCATCGCCCTTCACCCGCTTCTCCTGCGCCAGATAGCGGCTGCACAGGCGCAGCAGCGGCGCCCGCAGGGCCTGTTCCAGCACCGGCTCGTCGTGCCAGCCGTCCACCGCCAGCATGGCCTTCAGGCTGCCCTTGGCGGCCAGGGCATCGCCGTCGCCGGCGTGCTGGCGCCACGCGGCGGTCAGCACCTTGCGCTCCGCCGGGGTCAGCAGGCCGGTTTCGCCTTCGGCCAGCGTCTCGTCCAGCCAGCCACGGAAGCCGGGGATGGGCGACAGGGTGGCGAAGGTCTTGAGGTTGGGGAACTCGTGGCTCAGTTCCTCCACCACCTTCTTGATCAGGAAGTTGCCGAAGCTGATGCCGTCCAGCCCGCGCTGGGCGTTGTTGATGCTGTAGAAGATGGCGGTGTCGGCGGTGGTCGGGTCCATCACCGGGGCGTCGGTGTCCAGCAGCGGCTGCACGTGCCCGGCCATGCCGTCCACCAGCGCCACCTCGACGAAGATCAGCGGTTCGTGCCGCATGCGCGGGTGGAAGAAGGCGTAGAGGCGGCGGTCGCTGTCCAGGCGGTTCTTCAGGTCGTCCCAGCCGTGGATGGTGTGCACCGCCTCGTAAGCGATGATCTTCTCCAGCACCACCGCCGGGCTCTGCCAGGTGAGGCGGTGCAGTTCCAGGAAGCCGACGTCGAACCACGACATCAGCAGCGCCTTCAGGTCGCCCTCCAGCCCGCCCAGGTCGCGGCTGCGGCGGGCCAGCGGCATCAGCTCCGCCCGCATGTCGACCAGGAACTTCACGCCGTCCGGCAGGGCGTTGAACTGGGTCAGCAGGCGCACCCGCGGCGCCTCCAGCTGGGCGCGCAGGGCCTGCTCGGCGCGCGCCCGCTGCTCCACCGTCTCAGCCTTGGACAGGGCGGCGCAGCAGGCCAGCACGGCGCCGTGGTCGGTGTCGAAGTCCGCCGCCATCAGGCGCAGGAAGCGTTCCCGACCGTGGCTGTCGAGCGACAGGAAGGCGCGGCCGAGGTCGGCGGCGCGGGCGCGGGCGGAAACGTCGCCGCCGCGCCCTTCCAGGCAGGCCTGCATCTGCGCCCGTACCTTGACGGCGTCCTCCTCCGGCAGGTCGGGGCGCAGCGGCGGCAGCGGCTCGCCGCGGGCCGGCGAGGCGATGTCGCGCCACAGCGAGGTCAGGTTCTTCAACCGTTCGAAGAAGCTCGGCGCCGTCTGTTCGGTCATGGCGTTCCCTGTTTCTTGTGCGCGTCCAACAGGTTGGACGTCAGTCTTCAGTGTGGTCCGAGAGCGCCCGCAGAACAACGGGAATCGCCTCGGGGATGTCCTCCGCCACCAGCCCTGGGCCGAAGGCCGCCGCCGCCGCGCCGTGCAGCCAGACGGCGGCGGCGGCCGCCTCGAAGGCCGGCATGCCCTGGGCCAGCAGGCCGAGCACCATGCCCGCCAGCACGTCGCCGCTGCCGGCGGTGGCGAGCGTCGGCGGCGCGTTGGCGTTGATGGCGGCGCGGCCGTCGGGGGCGGCGATCACCGTGTCCGGTCCCTTCAGAACCACCACCGCGCCCGATCGTTGCGCGGCGGCGCGGGCTTTCATCAGCCTGTCACCGTCCAGGTCGGGGAACAGGCGGGCGAACTCGCCGGCGTGGGGGGTGAGCACCGCCGGCGCCCGCAGGGTGTCGAACAGGGTCTGCGGCGCCGTCTCGAAGCTGGTCAGGGCATCGGCGTCGAGCACCAGCGCCCTGCCCGCCTCCGCCGCCGTCAGCACCATGCTGGCGAGCAGCGGCCCGCGACCGCCGCCGCTGCCCAGCAGCACGGCATTGTAGCGCTCGTCCCGCAGCAGTTCGGCCAGATCGCCGGCCCCGTCCACCGCCCGCACGATGCTGCCGGGCGCGTCCAGCTGATAGACCAGCCGCGCCGAGTCGGGGCAGCCGACGGTCAGCAGCCCCGCCCCCAGCCGCCGCGCCGCCCGCGCCGCCAGGCGGCCGGCGCCGGTCATGGTGCCGCCGCCGATCACCACCGCATGGCCGCGGCGGTACTTGTGATCCTCCGCCCGCGCTTGCGGCAGCTGCCACAGGGCCGGACCGTTGAGGAAGGCGGTGGGCGTCACCTCCTGCCCCAGCACCGCCGCCGGGATGCCGATGTCGGCCACCACCTGCTCGCCGCACAGGCCGCGTCCGGGATAGAGCACATGGCCCGGCTTGCGGCGGAAGAAGGTGACGGTGAGCCCGCAGCGCGGCGCCGCCCCCCGCACCAGCCCGCTGTTGCCGTCGACGCCGGAGGGCACGTCCACCGCCACGCAGTCGAGCCCGCGGGCGTTGATGGCCTCCACCACGTCCAGCGCCGGCCCCTCCAGGTCGCGGGTGAGGCCAGCGCCGAACAGGGCGTCGATAACCAGCGGCCGGCGCTCCAGCAGCGCCGCGTGCAGGGGCACCACCGGGCCGCGCCAGCGGGCGAACATGGCGGCGGCATCGCCCTTCAGCGCCGCCGGATCGCCCAGCAGCGCCACCGTCACCGGCCAGCCGCGGCGGGCCAGCAGGCGGGCGGCCACGAAGCCGTCGCCGCCGTTGTTGCCGGGGCCGCAGGCCACCAGCACCGGCCGGCGGGAAAAGCGCCGCCACACCGCCTGGGCCACCGCATGGCCGGCGGCCTCCATGAGGGTCAGGGTCGGCACCCCGCGGGCGGCGGCGGCCTGATCGGCGCGGGCCATTTCCTCCACCGTCAGCAGGGCGGCGTCGGCAGCCATGGTGCAAGTCCCTCCGCGTGGCCTGACGAGCAATGCCAACAAGGTACCCCTCCCGCCGGCGGATGCAAACGCTCCGAAGTCGGGGCCGCGACGCTTTCGCCCTGGCGCCGGGAGGGCTATATACAGGCTGGATCACACGACCGGCGGGGGTGCGCAAGTGAAGGTCCTGGTGATGGGTGCCGGCGTCGTCGGCACGGCGGCGGCCTGGTTCCTGGCCGACTCCGGCCACGAGGTGACGGTGATCGACCGCCAGCCCGGCCCCGGCCTCGAAACCAGCTTCGCCAACGGCGGCCAGATTTCCGCCAGCCATGTGGAGCCCTGGGCCGGACCGCGCACGCCGCTGATGGCGCTGAAGTGGCTGGGCGACCCCGATGCGCCGCTGGTGTTCCGCTGGGCGCGGTGGGACCCGGCGCTGTGGCTGTGGCTGATGCGCTTCCTGCGCAACTGCACGCCGGCCCGCGCCGCGCTGAACACCGAGCGGGCGCTGCGCATCGCCCTCTACAGCCGGGCCAGCCTGAAGGCCCTGCGCGCCGCCACCGGCATCACCTACGACGAGCGGCGCCTCGGCATCCTGCAGGTGTTCCACGACGAGCGGGAGTTCGAGGAGGGCCGCCGCCTCGCCGCCCATGTGGCCGCCAACGGCCTCGCCAGCAGCGTTCACGACCTTGCCGGCACCCTGGCGGTGGAGCCGGCGCTGAGCCATGTGGCCGATACCCTGCGCGGCGGCATCCACTTCCCCGACGACGAAAGCGGCGACGCCCACCTGTTCACCCGCCGCCTCGCCGCCCTGGCGGCGGAGCGGCTGGCGGTGGACTTCCGCCATGGCGTCACCATCCAGGGCATCGACAGCCGCGCCGGCGTCGTCACCGGCGTGCGCACCGATGCCGGCACCTTCGTCGCCGATGCCTACGTGCTGGCGCTGGGCAGCTGGAGCCCCCTGCTCGCCCGCGACCTTGGCCTGCGGCTGCCGATCTATCCCGCCAAGGGCTATTCCATCACCGTGCCGGTGTCCGATCCGCTGCCCGGCAATGCGCCGGGGGCGCCCACCGTGTCGGTCACCGATGGCGCCTACAAGATGGTGTTCTCCCGCCTCGGCGACCGCCTGCGCGCCGCCGGCACCGCCGAGTTGGCGGGCTGGGACACCACCCTGCGGCCGCGACGGGCGGAAACCATCGTCCGCAACACCCGCCGCCTGTTCCCGCTGGCCGGCGATTACGACGCGGCGGACCGTTGGTGCGGCCTGCGGCCGAAGACGCCGGACTCGGTGCCGATCCTCGGCCGCTCGCCGCTGCCGAACCTGTTCCTGAACACCGGCCACGGGGTGCTCGGCTGGACCATGAGCGTCGGCTCCGGCCGCATCATCGCCGACCTGGTATCGGGGCGGGAGCCGGAGGTGGACATCCGCGGCCTGGGGCTGGAGCGGTTCTAACGCCGCCCCGCGCCTACCACTCCGCCAGCACGTCCTCCGGCGCCGGCCGGTCGCGCGGGCCGGGCGGGTTGGCGACGGTGCCGAGGCCGATGAAGCCCACCAGCTCCTCCCCCTCCGCCAGCCCGAAGGCCTTGCGCAAGGCGGCCGTCGTCACCTCGCCGCCGCTGATGAGCATGCCGCCGTAGCCCATGGCCTCGGCGGCGAGCAGGATGTTCATGCAGGCGGCGCCGACGCTCATGGCCTGTTCCTGCACCGGAATGCTGGCGTTGCGGTCGGGGCGGAAGATCACCACCAGGGTTTCCGGCTCCTTGTGCGCCTTGGCGCGGGCGCGGTCGAGCGCCACCTCGGTCGGCTCCGGCTCCAGTTCCCGCTTGGCGGCGACGAAGGCCTCGGCCAGCCGCGGCCGCGACTCCGGCGCCACCCGCAGAACGCGCCACGGCCGCAGGTCGCCATGGTCGGGCGCGGTGACGGCGCAGGCGATGAGGGTGCGCATCTCCTCCACCGACGGCCCCGGCGCGGCCAGCCGGCGCGGTGCCACGCTGCGGCGGTTGAGGATCAGGTCGATGGCCGGATGGCGGCTGGTCATGGCGCGTCTCCTTGTCCTGGGGGGTCAGAAGCTGGGCGGGGTGCAGGCGGAAATCACCGTGCAGGGCTCGTCGCCGATGTTGCGGAAGCGGTGCGGCAGGCGGCTGTCGAACAGATAGGCGTCGCCGGGGCCGAGCACCCGCTTCTGCTCCGCCACCGTCACCTCCAGCCGGCCGGAGATGACGACGCCGCCTTCCTCCCCCTCATGCCGCAGCAGGATCTTGCCGGTGTCGGCGCCGGGGGCATAGCGCTCGTCGATCAGCTGCAGGGCCCGCCCGGTGAGGTCGGTGCCCACCTGCCGGTAGCTGATGCCGCCGCGCCCGATCTCCACCAGTTCGTTGGCGGGGAAGAACACCTTGCGTTCGGCTTCCTCCGGCAGTTCGAAGGCGAAGAACTCCGACAGCCCCATGGGGATGCCGTCGAGCACCCGCTTCAGGCTGCCGACCGAGGGGTTGATGCCGTTGCTTTCGATCAGCGAGACGGTGGCGTTGGTCACGCCCGCCCGCCGCGCCAGCTCCCGCTGCGACAGGCCGTGCTGCTGGCGCACGGCGCGCAATCTCGCACCAATGTTCAGGGTCATGCCGGGGCACCCCGTTAAGCGTGTTCACGATCCTGAACACGGTGCACCGCCGCATCTGTCTTTTCAAGCACTTAAGCCAGCGCAAGAAAACGGCTTGTTAAGCACCCGGCGCAGTGGGAGCCTGGGAGAAAGCCGGCTCAACCGGCCACAAACCCAGCCCCCACGGAGGTCTTCATGCTGGACGCGCCCAACGTCAACGATCTTGGCCCGTTCTGGATGCCGTTCACGGCCAACCGGCAGTTCAAGTCGGCGCCGCGCATGTTCGTCGCTGCCGAGGGCATGCACTACACCACGTCCGAGGGGCGCAAGGTGGTGGACGGCACCGCCGGCCTGTGGTGCGTCAACGCCGGCCACGGCAACCCGAAGATCACCCAGGCGATCCAGAAGCAGGCGGCGGAGATGGATTACGCCCCCGCCTTCCAGATGGGTCACCCGAAGGCGTTCGAGCTGGCGAGCCGTCTGGTGTCCATGATGCCGGGGGACCTTGACCATGTGTTCTACACCAACTCGGGGTCGGAGAGCGTCGACACGGCGCTGAAGATCGCCCTGGCCTACCACCGCGCCCGTGGCGACGCCTCCCGCACCCGGCTGATCGGGCGCGAGCGCGGCTATCACGGCGTCGGCTTCGGCGGCATTTCGGTCGGCGGCATCGTCAACAACCGCCGCTTCTTCGGCTCGCTGCTGGCCGGCGTCGACCACATGCGCCACACCCACCTGCCTGAGAAGAACGCCTTCTCCCGCGGCCAGCCGGAGCACGGTGCCGAACTGGCCGACGACCTGGAGCGCATCGTCGCCCTGCACGGGGCGGAAACCATCGCCGCCGTCATCGTCGAGCCCATGGCCGGCTCCACCGGCGTGCTGATGCCGCCCAAGGGCTACCTGGAGCGCCTGCGCGCCATCTGCGACAAGCACGGCATCCTGCTGATCTTCGACGAGGTCATCACCGGTTTCGGCCGCCTCGGCAGCCCCTTCGCGGTGGACCACTTCGGTGTCATGCCCGACCTGGTGACCGCCGCCAAGGGCCTGACCAACGGCGCCGTGCCCATGGGCTGCGTGTTCGCCCGCAAGCACATCTACGATGCCTTCATGACCGGCCCCGAAGGCGCCATCGAGCTGTTCCACGGCTACACCTACTCCGGCCACCCGCTGGCCTGCGCCGCCGGCCTCGCCACCATGGACGTCTACCGCGACGAAGGCCTGTTCGAGCGCTGCGCCGAGATGGCGCCGTACTGGGAAGAGGCGGTGCACAGCCTGAAGGGCGCCCGCCACGTCATCGACCTGCGCAACATGGGCCTGATCGCCGGCATCGAGCTGGAGCCGCGCGAGGGCAAGCCGACGGCGCGCGCCTTCGAGGCCTTCCTGAAGTGCTATGACCGCGGCGTGCTGATCCGCACCACCGGCGACATCATCGCCCTGTCGCCGCCGCTGATCATCGAAAAGGAACACATCGACATCATCTTCTCCACCATCCGCGATGTGCTGAACGAACTGGACTGACGACGGATCAACCACCAAGGCACAAAGACACCAAGAGGACTTTCACCGCCGCGCCGCCCGGCCCTGTCTTCGACATCTCCGCCCGCACGGTCTCTTGGTGACTTGGTGTCTTGGTGGTTGGCAACACCACGACAGGGAGTCCTCAGATGCTCATTGGCGTTCCCAAGGAAATCAAGAACCACGAGTATCGGGTGGGCCTCACCCCGGCCAGCGTGCGTGAACTGGTTCACCACGGGCACGAGGTGATGGTCCAGGCCAATGCCGGCGGGGCCATCGCGCTCACCGACGAGGCCTATGCGGCGGCCGGCGCCCGCATCGTCGATACGCCGGAGGAGATCTTCGCCAAGGCCGAGATGGTGGTGAAGGTCAAGGAACCGCAGCCGCACGAATGCCGCATGCTGCGCCAGGGCCAGCTGCTGTTCACCTACCTCCACCTGGCGCCGGACCCGGAGCAGGCGCGGCTGCTGAAGGAGTCGGGCTGCGTCGCCGTCGCCTATGAAACCGTCACCGACGCCCGTGGCGGCCTGCCGCTGCTGGCGCCCATGTCGGAGGTGGCGGGGCGCATGTCCATCCAGGCCGACGCCCGGGCGCTGGAGAAATCGGCCGGCGGCCGCGGCGTGCTGCTGGGCGGCGTGCCGGGGGTGCCCTCGGGCAAGGTGGTGATCCTGGGCGGCGGCGTGGTCGGCACCAATGCCGCCAAGATGGCCATGGGGCTGGAGGCCGAGGTGGTCGTGCTCGACAAGTCGGTCAACCGCCTGAAGGAGCTGGACCTGGTGTTCGGCGGCCGCATGCAGACCATCTACTCCACCCGCGACAGCGTGGAGGAGTATGTCTGCCAGGCCGACCTGGTGATCGGCGCCGTGCTGGTGCCGGGCGCCTCCGCCCCCAAGCTGGTGGACCGCGCCATGCTGTCGAAGATGCGCAAGGGCGCGGTGGTGGTCGACGTCGCCATCGACCAGGGCGGGTGCTTCGAGACCTCCAAACCCACCACCCATGCCGATCCGACCTACATCGTCGACGACATCGTGCATTACTGCGTCGCCAACATGCCGGGCGGTGTGGCCCGCACCTCCACCTTCGCCCTCAACAACGCCACCCTGCCGTTTGCCCTGGCGCTGGCGGACAAGGGCTGGCGGCAGGCGCTGGCCGACGACCCGCACCTGATGAACGGCCTCAACGTCTGCCATGGCGAGATCACCCACCCCGCCGTCGCCGAGGCGCTGGGCTACGACCTGACCGCGGCCGAGAAAGCGATAGCGGCCTGAGGGCCGCCGAAACAGCCACTGCGGCCTGACGCAAGAAAATCCCCAGGGAGGACCCGTTTGATGGGTTTCATCACGCACAAGATCCCCGGCCTCGCCCAGGCGACCGAGGCCTCCGGCACGCCGGTGTTCAACCCGGCCACCGGCGAGCAGACCGGATCGGTCGCCAGCGCCGGCGCGGCCGAGGTCGATGCCGCCGTCGCCGCCGCCAAGGCGGCCTTCCCCGAATGGTCCGGCCTGACGCCCATGCGCCGCGCCCGCGTCATGTTCAAGTACAAGCAGCTGCTGGAGGACAACGCCGACCGCATCGCGGCCGCCATCTCTGCCGAGCACGGCAAGACCCACCCCGACGCCCTGGGCGAAGTGCAGCGCGGGCTGGAGGTGGTGGAATTCGCCTGCGGCATCCCGCAGATGCTGAAGGGCGAGTTCTCGCGCGAGGTCGGCCCGGCCATCGACAGCTTCGCCATGCGCGAGCCGCTGGGCGTCTGCGCCGGCATCACGCCGTTCAACTTCCCGGCCATGGTGCCGCTGTGGATGTTCCCGGTGGCGCTGGCCTGCGGCAATACCTTCATCCTGAAGCCGTCGGAACGCGACCCCTCCGCCGCCAATCTGGTGGTGGAACTGGCGCACGAGGCGGGCGTGCCGGAAGGGGCGCTGGTGGTGCTGCACGGCGGCAAGGCGGCGGTCGACGGGCTGCTGACCCACCCGGACGTGGCGGCGGTGTCCTTCGTCGGCTCCACCCCCATTGCCGAATACGTTTATGCCACCGGCACCGCCCACGGCAAGCGGGTCCAGGCGCTCGGCGGTGCCAAGAACCACATGGTCATCCTGCCCGACGCCGATCTGGAACAGGCGGCCGATGCCCTCATGGGCGCCGGCTACGGCTCCGCCGGCGAGCGCTGCATGGCCGTCTCGGTCGCCGTGCCGGTGGGCGAGGACACCGCCGACCGTCTGGTGGAGAAGCTGGCCCCGCGGGTGCGGGCGCTGAAGATCGGCCCCTCCACCGACAGCGACGCCGAGATGGGGCCGCTGGTCACCAAACAGCACCTGGACAAGGTGTCGGGCTACATCGACGCCGGCGTGAAGGAAGGCGCCGATCTGGTGGTGGACGGCCGCGGCTTCCGCCTGCAGGGCTACGAGAACGGCTATTTCCTCGGCGGCACCCTGTTCGACCGGGTGACGCCCGACATGAGCATCTACAAGGAGGAAATCTTCGGCCCGGTGCTGAGCGTGCTGCGTGCCGGATCGTACGAAGAGGCCGTGACCCTCATCAACAAGCATGAGTACGGCAACGGCACCGCCATCTTCACCCGCGACGGCGACGCCGCCCGCGACTTCGTGGCGCGCATCCAGGTGGGCATGGTGGGCGTCAACGTGCCGATCCCGGTGCCGGTGGCCTACCACAGCTTCGGCGGCTGGAAGCGGTCGATCTTCGGCAGCCACGGCATCTATGGGCCGGAGGGCGTGCACTTCTACACCAAGCTGAAGACGGTGACCTCGCGCTGGCCGACCGGCATCCGCGCCGGCGCGGCGTTCAACTTCCCGACCATGTGACGCCTGCGGCACTCGCTACGACCAAGCGACGCCTGTGGCGTCCCGTAACCGGCACGGGGTCCGGCATCACCCCGCGCCCAACCTACGGCCCGCGCCCAAGCCCTGGCGCGGGCCGCTTTGTGTTCGGGGGGCGGTGCGCTATAGTCTGACCAGACCCGTCAGGAGCATGCCATGGGCCATCTCGACCACATTCCGGCCTGGTCCACCGAGGATGCCAAGGCCCGCTTTTCGGATCTCATCCGCAAAGCCCGCGACGTTGGCCCGCAGCGGGTGACGGTGCATGGCCGCGACGCCGCCGTCGTCATTTCGGCGGAAGAGTTCGAACGACTGAGCCGCCCGTCCATGACGCTGGTGGAGGTGATGGAAGCCTGCCCGGTGGCCGAGTTCGAGATTACGGCTCCCCGCTGACCCTCCCTCACCCCGCCAGCAGCCCCCGCAAAATCACCGTCGTCAGCGTTTCCGCCGCCCGTTCGTAGTCGGCGTCGGTCAGTTCCTCCACGCCCAGCACCGCCCGCACCTGGACGCCGAAGTCGGCGTAGGTCTGCGTCGTTGCCCAGATCATGAACAGCAGGTGGCGCGGGTCCACCGGGCGGATCTTGCCCTGCTCCGCCCAGCGCTCGATCACCGCCGCCTTGGCGTCGGCCCATTGCCGCAGGGTGGTCTGAAGGTAGCCGATGAGGTGGGGGGCGCCGTGGATGATCTCGTTGGCGAAGACCTTCGATCCCATCGGCCGCTCCTTCGACAGCCGCAGCTTCAGCCGCACGTAGTGGCTGATGGCAGCTTCCGGGTCGTCGAGCGAATCGAACTCCGCCGCCGCCGCGAACCAGGTGGCGACGATGTCCTCCAGCACATGGCGGTACAAGTTTTCCTTGGTGCCGAAATAATAGTGCACGTTGGCCTTCGGCACACCCGCCACTTCGGCAATCAGGCCGGTCGTCGCCCCCTTATAGCCGTATTCGGCAAACACCTTTTCAGCCGCCAGCAGGATATGCGCCTGGTTTTCCTGCCGGATGGCCGATTTTCTTGTTCCCGGCAGGGTTTTCACCGGCGCGGACATGGCGTTTTTTCCCACCAAATTGCTCACTTCCTATCTTGACCGATCGGTCAGGAGATGACTAGCATTGAACCGTCGACAACGGGCCTTGACCACAAAAACCACAAGCAAGAGCCCGTGTCCACCGGCCCTAAGGGAGGCGCCGGCGGGCCGACGAAGGAACGTCGCGGGAAAGGCGGGAAACACACGCCGCCGCGTCTTTGTACCACCCCGGGGTCGGCCGGGGCGGCGCTACTGGGAGACGGATATGCGCCACACCAACGCCAGTACCAGCTACAGATCCTGACCCGCGCTAGGCGGGCCCGGCCATGACGGCCGTTGCCTGATCCTGCGTCCGCGCCGGTGACCCACGATGCCGCCTCCTGCCGCGCTTGCCGCATGAGCAAGCCGCGTCGAGGGAGTGTTTGCGCATGGTGCCGGTGCGCCCCGTCCGCCGTGGCCGACCCATCGGCCGCGAACCCTGGCGCTTGCCCGCAGGGCCGCGCCCGTGTCCGCCCCCAGACACACCAGGGAGCAGAACCGAGATGACCGCCCTTCCCAACCTGAAGATCAACGGCCCGCGCCTGTGGGACAGCCTGATGGAGATGGCCAAGATCGGCGCCACGCCCAAGGGCGGCGTCTGCCGCCTGGCGCTGACCGACCTCGACCGCCAGGGCCGCGACCTGTTCGTGCAGTGGTGCAAGGAGGCCGGCTGCACCATCCGCGTCGACCGCATGGGCAACATCTTCGCCCGCCGCGAGGGGAAGAACCCGGCCCTGCCGCCGGTCATGACCGGCTCCCACCTCGACAGCCAGCCGACCGGCGGGCGGTTCGACGGCGTCTATGGCGTGCTGGCGGGGCTGGAGGTGATCCGCACCCTCAACGACCTCGGCTACGAGACGGAAGCGCCGGTGGAAGTGGCGGTCTGGACCAACGAGGAAGGATCGCGCTTCGCCCCCGCCATGGTGGCCTCGGGCGTCTTCGCCGGCGTGTTCGACGTCGACTATGGCCTTACGCGCAAGGACCAGGACGGCAAGACCATGGGCGAGGAACTGGCGCGCATCGGCTACGCCGGCCCTGACGAGCCCTCCTGGAAGACCCACCCGGTCGGCGCCTATTTCGAGGCCCATATCGAGCAGGGCCCGATCCTGGAGGCCGAGGACAAGACCATCGGCGTCGTCACCGACGCGCAGGGCCAGCGCTGGTACGAACTGACCTTCACCGGCGTCGAGAGCCACGCCGGCCCGACCCCCATGAGCCGCCGCAAGGATGCCCTGCTGGGCGCAGCGCGGGTGGTGGATGCGGTCAACCGCATCGGCCTTTCCCATGCACCGCTGGCCTGCGCCACGGTCGGCATGATGAACGTCTACCCCAACTCCCGCAACGTCATCCCCGGCCGCGTCTTCTTCACCGTCGACTTCCGCCACCCCTCCGACGACGTGCTGGCGGAGATGGACAAGGAACTGCGCGCCGAGGTCGACCGCATCGCCGGCGAGATCGGCCTGACGGCGGAGCTGGAGCAGATCTTCTACTACAAGCCGGTGAAGTTCGAGGCCAGCTGTGTCGCCGCCGTGCGCAAGGGTGTCGCCGAGGGCGGCTTCAGCCACCGCGACATGGTTTCCGGCGCCGGCCACGACGCCTGCTACCTGGCCGGCGTGGCGCCGACCGCCATGATCTTCATCCCCTGCATCGACGGCATCAGCCACAACGAGGTCGAGGACGCCACCCCGGAATGGGTCGCCGCCGGCTGCGAGGTGCTGCTGCACGCCATGCTGCAAAAGGCCAACGAAACCGTGAAGGAGACCGCCCCGGCCTGATCCCGCCCCCCCCACTGCCCGGCCCCACAGACATAACAAGACACACGATCCGACACACGGAACGGGGAGATCCCATGACCCACACGGGAGACATCACGCCCGGCCGCCTGCCGGCCGATCAGCTGGCCGCCGGCTTCGCCGACGCCCACCCGCCGCTGGACGCCAAGAACGCCGTCATTGAGGCCAGCCGCTGCTACTACTGCTATGATGCGCCCTGCATCAAGGCCTGCCCGACCGGCATCGACATCCCGAGCTTCATCCGCAAGATCTCGACCGGCAACCTCAAGGGCTCGGCCCACGATATCCTGTCGGCCAACATCATGGGCGGCATGTGCGCCCGCGTCTGCCCGACCGAGATCCTGTGCGAGGACAAGTGCGTCCGCAATGCCGAGGGCCACAAGCCGGTGGAGATCGGCGCACTGCAGCGCTATGCCACCGACGCCCTGTTCGCCAGCGGCACCCAGCTGTTCGAGCGCGCCGCCCCCACCGGGCGCCGTGTCGCCGTGGTCGGCGGCGGCCCGGCCGGCCTGTCGGCGGCACACCGGCTGGCTATGCTCGGCCACGAGGTGACGGTATTCGAGGCCCGCGACAAGCTGGGCGGCCTCAATGAATACGGCATCGCCGCCTACAAGACCGTCGACGACTTCGCGCAGAAGGAAGTCGACTACCTGCTCGCCATCGGCGGCATCACCGTGCAGACCGGCATGGTGCTCGGCCGCGACATCACCCTCACCGCCCTGCGGCGGCAGTTCGACGCCGTGTTCCTCGGCCTCGGCCTTGCCGGCGTCAATGCGCTGGGGGCGGAGGGCGAAGACCTTCCCGGCGTGCGCAACGCCGTCGACTTCATCGCCGAGCTGCGACAGGCGCCGGACCTGAGCGCCCTGCCGGTCGGCCGCCGCGTCGTCGTCATCGGCGGCGGCAACACGGCGGTGGATGCCGCCGTGCAGAGCAAGAAGCTCGGCGCCGAGGACGTGACGCTGGTCTACCGCCGCGGCCCGGCGCAGATGTCGGCGACCTGGGTGGAGCAGGAATTCGCCCAGGTGAACGGCGTCACCGTCAAGCACTGGCTGGCGCCCACGCGCGTGCTGGCCGAGGGCGGCACCGTTTCCGGCGTCGAGTTCGCCTATACCGCCGCCGATGCCTCCGGCCGGCTGGTGGAAACCGGCGAAACCCGCGTCATCCCCTGCGACGTGGTGCTGAAGGCCATCGGCCAGACCTTCCTGCCCGCCGCCATCCAGGAAGGCGGCATCGAGGTGCTGGAGCTGGAGAAGGGGCGCATCAAGGTGGACGAAACCCGCCGCACCTCCCTGCCCGGCGTCTGGGCCGGCGGCGATTGCGTGGCCGGCGGCCAGGATCTGACCGTCGCCGGGGTGGAGGACGGCAAGCGCGCCGCCATCGCCATCGACGCCTGGCTGCGCGCCGCCGTGGCGGCCGATGCCGGCTCCCTCGCCCCTGCCCCTCTGCCCGCCTGACGCGGCCCGATTACAGGAGAACGACGACATGGCGGATCTTCGCTGCACCATCGCCGGCATCCGGTCGCCGAACCCGTTCTGGCTGGCCTCCGCGCCGCCCACCGACAAGCAGTACAACGTCGAACGCGCCTTCCGCGCCGGCTGGGGCGGGGTGGTGTGGAAGACCCTCGGCATCGACCCGCCGGTGGTCAACGTCAGCTCGCGCTACGGCGCCGTCGACTACAACGGCACCCGCATCGCCGGCCTCAACAACATAGAACTCATCACCGACCGCCCGCTGGAGGTGAACCTGCGCGAGATCAAGGACGTCAAGCGCAAGTGGCCCGACCGCGCCGTGGTGGTCAGTCTGATGGTTCCCTGCAACGAGGACGACTGGAAGTTCATCCTGCCGCTGGTGGAAGACACCGGCTGCGACGGCGTCGAACTCAACTTCGGCTGCCCCCACGGCATGAGCGAACGCGGCATGGGCGCCGCCGTCGGCCAGGTGCCGGAGTATGTGGAGATGGTCACCCGCTGGGTGAAGCAGCATTCCCGCATGCCCTGCCTGGTGAAGCTGACCCCCAACATCACCGACGTGCGCCAGCCGGCGCGGGCCGCCAAGCGCGGCGGGGCGGACGGCGTGTCGCTCATCAACACCATCAACTCCATCGTCTCGGTCGACCTCGACATCATGGCGCCGACCCCGACGGTGGACGGCAAGGGCACTCACGGCGGCTATTGCGGCCCGGCGGTGAAGCCCATCGCGCTCAACATGGTGGCGGAAATCGCCCGCGACCCGGCGACGCACGGCCTGCCCATGTCGGGCATCGGCGGCATTTCCACCTGGCGCGATGCGGCGGAATACATCGCCCTCGGCTGCGGCAGCGTGCAGGTCTGTACCGCAGCGATGCACTATGGTTTCCGCATCGTCGAGGATATGATCGACGGCCTCAACAACTGGATGGACGCCAAGGGCTACCGGACCATCGAGGACTTCCGCGGCATGGCCGTCGGCAACGTCACCGACTGGAACCAGCTCAACATGGCCTACGACATCAAGGCCCGCATCGACCAGGACAAGTGCATCAAGTGCGGGCTGTGCCATATCGCCTGCGAGGACACCAGCCACCAGGCCATCCGCTACCACACCGACGGCGCCGAGATGCGCAAGTTCGAGGTGGTGGACGAGGATTGCGTCGGCTGCAACCTCTGCATGCTCGCCTGCCCCGTTCCGGACTGCATCACCATGGAACGGGTGGACGACGGGAGGACGTACCTGAACTGGACCCAACACCCGAATAATCCGATGCGCAAGGAACCCGCCGCATAAAAGAGCGGGTCCGGCATCACCTCTGCGCAAACAGGGAGCGCACACAATGGTCGAGACAAAATACACGGAAGTGAAGGACGAGTTCGGCGTCGCCCACGAACGCTTCGCCGGCGCCGATCCCGCCCTCTGGAACGAGGATCTGGCGCCGTCCACACCGGGGGCGCGGACGTGGCAGTGGTCGTCCATCGCCGCCCTGTGGGTCGGCATGGTGGTCTGCGTGCCCACCTACATGCTGTCGGCCGGGCTCGTGTCGGAAGGCATGAGCTGGTGGCAGGCGGTGGTGACGGTGCTGCTCGGCAACGTCATCGTGCTGATCCCGATGATGCTGATCGGCCATGCCGGCACCAAGCACGGCATCCCCTTCCCGGTGCTGCTGCGCTCCAGCTTCGGCACCCACGGGGCCAAGCTGCCGGCGCTGATGCGCGGACTGGTCGCCTGCGGCTGGTTCGGCATCAACACCTGGGTCGGCGGCATGGCGATCTACGTCATCCTGAACGCCCTGACCGGCGACGTCTTCAAGGGTGAGCCGCTGCCCTTCCTCGGCATCGACATCGCCCAGACGCTGTGCTTCCTCGCCTTCTGGGCGCTGCACGTCTGGTTCATCCGCCACGGCACCGAGTCCATCCGCTGGCTGGAGAACCTGGCGGCGCCGTTCCTGCTGCTGATGGGTCTGGCGCTGCTGGCCTGGGCCTACATGAAGGCCGGCGGCTTCGGCGAGATGCTCTCCACCCCCTCGGCCTTCGTCGCCGGCGGGGCCAAGGAAGGTCAGTTCTGGGCAGTGTTCTGGCCGGGCCTGACGGCCATGGTCGGGTTCTGGGCCACCATGGCGCTGAACATCCCCGACTTCACCCGCTTCGCCCGCAGCCAGAAGGACCAGGTGGTCGGCCAGATGATCGGCCTGCCGCTGCCCATGGCGCTGTTCGCCTTCATCGGCGTCGCCGTCACCTCGGCCACCGTCGTCATCTTCGGCGAACCGATCTGGGACCCGGTGGCGCTGGCCGGCAAGATGGGCGGCTTCGGCGTCATCATCGCCCTGTTCGCGCTGATGATCGCGACGCTGACCACCAACCTGGCCGCCAACGTGGTGGCGCCGGCCTACGGCTTCTCCAACCTCGCGCCCAACAAGATCAGCTTCAAGATGGGCGGCTACATCACCGCCGGCATCGGCATCGCCATGTTCCCGTGGAAGCTGCTGGAAAGCGCCGGCAGCTATCTGTTCACCTGGCTGGTGGGGTATTCGGCCCTGCTCGGCCCCATCGCCGGCATCCTGATCGTCGACTACTTCCTGATCCGCAAGACCGAGCCCGACGTGCCGGCCATGTTCCGCGAAGGCCGCTACACCTACAGCAACGGCTGGAACCCGGCCGCCGTCATCGCCCTGGTGGTCGGCATCCTGCCGAACCTGCCCGGCTTCCTGGGTGCGGCCGGCCTGGTCGACGGCATCGGCGCCTTCTGGACCACGATCTACGGCTATGCCTGGTTCGTCGGCCTCGCCATCGCCGGCGCGGTCTATGGCGGCCTGATGTGGGGCAAGCGCACGGCGGAAGCCGGCAGCGCCCCGACCACCGAGGTGGCGCCCTCCGCGTAAGCGGGGGGTTCCCCTTCCCTCACCCGTTGCGCCCGACGACCAAAGACCAACGACCAACGACCAAGACCTGGGAGATCGACAATGGCATTGCTCATCAAGGGCGGCACCGTCGTCACCGCCGAGACCACCACCCGCGCCGACGTGCTGTGCGAGGGCGACCGCATCGTCGCCGTCGGCCCGGACCTGGAGGCTCCCGCCGGCTGCGAGGTGGTGGATGCCGGCGGCGCCTATGTCATGCCCGGCGGCATCGACCCGCACACCCACATGCAGCTGCCCTTCATGGGCACGGTCGCCAGCGAGGACTTCTACACCGGCACCGCCGCCGGCCTCGCGGGCGGCACCACCATGATCATCGACTTCGTCATCCCGGCGCCGCAGCAGCAGCTGATGGACGCCTGGCGCCAGTGGCGGGAGTGGTCGGAGAAGGCCTGCGCCGACTATTCCTTCCACGTCGCCGTGACGTGGTGGGACGAAACCGTCCACCGCGACATGGGCACGCTGGTGAACGAGCACGGCGTCAACAGCTTCAAGCACTTCATGGCGTACAAGAACGCCATCATGGCCGACGACGAGATCCTGGCCAACAGCTTCAGCCGGGCGCTGGAACTGGGCGCCATGCCGACCGTCCACGCCGAGAACGGCGAGCTGGTCTTCCGCCTGCAGCAGAAGATCCGCGACATGGGCATCACCGGGCCGGAGGGGCACCCGCTGTCCCGCCCGCCGGAGGTGGAGGGCGAAGCCGCCCACCGCGCCATCCGCATCGCCCAGGTGCTCGGCACGCCGCTCTACATCGTCCATACCTCGTGCAAGGAGGCGCTGGAGGCCATCACCGCCGCCCGCGCCAACGGCCAGCGGGTCTATGGCGAGGTGCTGGCCGGCCACCTGCTGGTGGACGACAGCGTCTACCGCCACCCCGACTTCGAGTTCGCCGCCGCCCACGTCATGAGCCCGCCGTTCCGCAGCAAGGAGCATCAGGAGGCGCTGTGGAAGGGGCTGCAGTCCGGCAACCTGCACACCACGGCGACCGACCACTGCTGCTTCTGCGCCGACCAGAAGGCGGCCGGCAAGGACGACTTCACCAAGATCCCCAACGGCACCGGCGGCGTCGAGGACCGCATGGCGGTGCTGTGGCACCACGGCGTCAACTCCGGCCGGCTGACCATGAACGAGTTCGTGGCCGTCACCAGCACCAACGCCGCCAAGATCTTCAACATCCACCCGCGCAAGGGCGCCATCGCCGTCGGAGCCGATGCCGACATCGTGGTGTGGGACCCGGCGGCGACCAAGACCATCTCCGCCAGGACCCACCACCAGAACGTCGACTTCAACATCTTCGAAGGGATGACGGTGACGGGCCTGCCGGCGGTGACCATCTCGGCCGGCGTCGTCAAGTACCGCAACGGGTCGCTTGAGGCCGAACGCGGCTCCGGCCGCCACATCGAGCGCCCGGCCTTCGCGCCGGTGTTCGACACCCTGAAGCGCACCGCCGACCGCCTCCGCCCCACCGCCGTCGACCGCGGCGGCAAGGTTGCGGCGGAGTAACCCTCCCAGGGCTCCCAGAGGCCGTACACACAGGCCCCGACTTGGGGGAGATCCAGAACGGGTCTCCCCCGATTTTTTAGACTTGCTCCGGTGGTTGCTGCTCATCGGCCAACAGGCGCAGATGCAGGCTGTCGATGGCGCAGCCGGTATCGTCCCCCCACTGCACGGCGGCGCCGAAATCGACGATGCGCAGGGTCGCCCAGGCCGACGCTGCCGGAGTGACGGCAGGATCAAGGGCCGCCACCCAGTCTGCGAGGCAGATGTCGCTCTGCCGCCCGTCATCCCAGCGGACCCGCAGGCCCTGCGACGGCAGGGCCTTCACGCCGGTGATGCGGGGGATCGACTGACGAGGAGTCAGCATGGCGGCCTCGGAGAGGGAATCGGTTTGATTGCTGCCGGCAGCATGAGCCGAAAGGGCGCCGCGCTCAACCTCCCCCTCGCCCTCACCCCCTCCCGCCGAAGGTGAACCGGCGTTCCACCTGTTCGAAGGCCATGTCGGTGACGATGGCGAGCAGGCCGACCACCGCCGCGCCCTGGATGACATAGGCGATGTTGTCGCCCACCAGGCCGGCGATGATGGGGGTGCCGAGGCTGCGGGCGCCGACGGTGGAGCCGATGGTGGCGGTACCGATGTTGATGATCACCGAAACCCGCACCCCGGCGATGATCACCCGCATGGCCAGCGGCAGCTCCACCCGCGTCAGGATCTGCCAGCGGCTCATGCCGGTGCCGCGGGCGGCCTCCAGGGTGGCGGGCGGCACGGTTCCCAGGCCGGCGATGGTGTTCTGCACCACCGGCAGCAGGCCGTAGAGGGTCAGGGCGACGATGGTCGGCACGAAGCCGAAGCCGGCCAGTGGCACCACGATGGCCAGCACCGCCGCCGGCGGGAAGGTCTGGCCGATGGCGGACAGGGCGGAAACCATGGGCGCGAACTCCCGCCCCGCCGGCCGGGTGACGAAGATGCCGGCCGACACCCCCACCGCCACCGACACCGCCGACGACACCAGCACCAGCAGGACGTGATCGAGCGTCAGCCGCAGGAAGGTCTCGCGCCGGTACATGGGGCGGTCGAGGTCGGGGAACCAGGCGCGGAACAGGGGCTCCAGCTCGTGCATGAACAGCACCAGCCCGACCAGCACCAGCGCCAGAACCGCCAGCAGCAGCGGCCGGGCGCGGCGGCGGCCGGCGGCGGGCGGGGCGAGCACCGTCGCCTCGGTCATGCCGCCGCCCCTTCCGGCTGGCGGCCCATGACGCCGGCCATGGTGACCTCGCCGGACAGCCGGCCGTCCGCGTCCACCACCGGCAGGGCCAGCACGCGACGCCACACCATGCGCGACAGCGCCTCCTTCATGGTCATCTCCGGGGTGGCGAGCCAGTCCGGGTGGATGCGGCTGAGTTCGCCCAGCGGATCGCCCTCGGCCCGCCACAGCCGGGCGCCGAACAAACCCTCCGGCCGGCCGTCGCCGTCCACCAGCCAGACGTGGCCGTGGGTGGCGACGATGTCCCGCAGCGAGCCCATGGAGGCCCGCCGGTCGGCCCACGGCGCCGGCGCCACGTACTGATGCACCCACCGCCGGGTCAGCAGCTTGAGGCCGAGGTCCGCCTTGCCGAGGAAGTCGCGCACGAAATCATCGGCGGGGGAGAACAGCAGCTCGATCGGCCGGTCGTACTGCACCAGCCGGCCCTCGTTCATCACCGCGATGCGGGTGGCGAGCTTCAGCGCCTCGTCCATGTCGTGGGTGACGAAGACGATGGTCTTGCCGGTTTCGTGATGCACCCGCGCCAGTTCCGCCTGCAGCACCTCGCGGGTGATGGGGTCGAGGGCGCCGAAGGGCTCGTCCATGAGCATCACGTCGGGGTCGGCGGCCAGCGCCCGCGCCACCCCCACCCGCTGCGCCTGACCGCCGGACAGTTCGTGCGGGTACTTGTCGCGGAAGCCGTCGGCATCCAGGCGCAGCAGCGCCAGCAGTTCCTCCACCCGGTCGGCGATGCGCGCCTTCGGCCACTTCAGCAGCGTCGGCACCACGGCGATGTTCTGCGCCACCGTCCAGTGCGGGAACAGGCCAATGGACTGGATGGCATAGCCGATGCGCCGCCGCAGTTGCTCCGCCGGCAGCGCGGCGACGTCCTCGCCGTGCAGCAGGATGCGGCCGGAGGTGAGCGGCACCAGCCGGTTGATCATCTTCAACGTGGTGGACTTGCCGCAGCCGGAGGGGCCGATGAGGACGCAGAACTCGCCCTGATCGACGGTCAGCGACACGTCGTCGACCACCCGCGCGTCGTCGTAAAGCTTGGTCAGGCCATGCAGTTCGATCATCGTGCCCCCTTGGGCCGGCTCAGCGCCACCAGGATCTGCAGCAGGAAATCGGCGGCGACGGCGAGAACAATGGTGGGAATGGCGCCCAGCAGCACCAGGTCGATGGCGTACTGGCCGAGCCCCTGGAAAATGAAGGTGCCAAGGCCGCCGGCGCCGATCAGCGCCGCCACCACCGTCAGCCCGATGGCCTGGACCGTCACAATACGTAGGCCGGACAGGATCACCGGCAGGGCCAGCGGCAGTTCCACCCGCCACAGCACCTGCCGGGGGGTCATGCCCATGCCGCGCGCCGCCTCGATGGCCGCCGGCGGCACCCCGGCAAAGCCGGCGTAGGTGTTGCGGACCACCGGCAGCAGGGCATAGATCACCAGCGCGATCACCGCCGGCGCCGCCCCGATGCCCTTCACCCCCAGCGCCTTCAGGGCCGGCACCGCGTCGCCCAGCGCCGACAGCGGCGCCACCAGCAGGGCGAACAGGGCGATGGACGGGATGGTCTGAAAGACGTTGAGGAGGCCGAACAGCCCCGTCCGCACCGCCGGCCGCCGCCACGCCCACAGGCCCAGCGGCAGGCCGAGGGCCAGCGCCGGCAGCAGGGCAGAGCCGACCAGCCGCAGGTGGGTCAGCAGCTCCGACCCGAAGGCATCGCTGCGGTTGGCATACTCGCGCATGATCGACAGGGCGTCGAAGTGGCCAAGCGCGAACAGCGCCGCCACCGCCGCCGTCATCGCCAGGGCGAACAGCACCTGCGGCGCCAGCCCGGCCCGCAGCCGCTGGAAGGCGTTGATCAGCGCCAGGGTGCAGCAGAACAGCAGCACCCAGAAGGCGGAGCCGAGCGCCACCCGCGCCGCCGGCGCCTCCGGCGAGACGGCGCGACCGGCGTAGTCGCCCACCGCCGCCAGCAGCAGCACCAGCAGCCCGCCGGCCGCCGCCAGAACCAGCCCTTCCGCCAGCCGGCGCGGCAGCGGCGAGGCCACCGCTGCCACCAGCAGCAGCGCCGCCAGCCCGGCCGCCGTCCACGCCTGCCACGGCAGCAGGGCCGCCGCCAGTTCCACTGGCGCGGCGGAGACCAGACGGTTGCGGGCGAGGCCGGCGAAGGGCAGCAGCGGCGCCGCCGCCGCGCCGGCGATCCACAGGGTCAGCAGCACCCGGTCGGCCACCCACCGGCGGCGGCGGTCAGCCGCGCCGGCGGCATCCACGGAGGAAATGCTCAAAACCGGCCGGCTCAGTTGGCGGTGCCGGCGAGGCCGCGGCTGTCCAGCCACTCCCGCGCCACCTGGCGGGCCGGCAGGCCGTCCACCTGGATGCGGCCGTTCAGCTCCTGCAGCGTCTCGCGGTCGAGGGCGGCGAAGATGGGCGCCAGCGCCTCGGCGATCTGCGGATGGGCGTCGAGCACCGCCTTGCGCACCACCGGCGCCGGCTCGTAGACCATCTGCACGCCCTCGGGATCGTCCATCACCACCAGCTCGGCGGCGGCGATGGCGCCGTCGGTGCCGTAGACCATGGCGGCATTGGCGCCGCTGGTCCCTTCGGCGGCGGCGCGGATGGTGGCGGCGGTGTTGCCGCCCGACAGCACCAGCAGCTGATCCTGCGACAGCTCGAAGCCGTAGGCCTGCTGGAAGGCGGGCAGCGCCGCCGGGCTCTCGACGAACTCGGCCGAGGCAGCCAGCCGCACCTCGCCGCCGCCTTTCACCCAGGCGCCGAAGTCGGCCATGGTGGCGAGGTTGTGTTCACGCGCCACATCGCCGCGCACGGCGATGGCCCAGGTATTGTTGGCCCGCGCCGGCGGCAGCCAGACCAGGGCGTTCTGCTCCAGGTCCATCTGGCGGATCTTCTCGTAGCCGGCGGCGGCGTCCTTCCAGGCCGGGTCGTCGTCGGTCTTGGTGAAGAAGGCGCCGTTGCCGGTGTACTCGGGGTAAAGGTCGACTTCGCCGGCCAGCAGGGCGCCGCGCACGATGTTGGTCGGGCCCAGCTGCAGCTTGTTCTCCACCTGGAAGCCGGCGGCCTCCAGCGCCTGCACGATCATGTTGCCGAGCAGCGCGCCCTCGGTGTCGATCTTGGAGGCGACGGTGATGCGCTCGGCGGCCCCGGCGGCGGCCAGGGGCGCGGCGGCGATCACGGCGGCCAAAGCGGCGCCGAGGAGCGTGCGGGCGGTGCGGATCATGGGCGGTCTCTCCTGCCTGCCGTCTGTCGGAGAAGCGTCAGAGGCCTGAGTCTAGCGGCATGAGCCGCAGCGCACCACCCTTGCCGCCTCAGCCAGAAGGTGAGAGGCCGCCCCCCGATCCGCAACCGCCGCACCGCAGGTCGCGCCGCCCGATGACCGGCGGCGGGGTCAGGCGGCGGCGAACCCGCCCCAGCGCCGGGCCTTCTCCACCATCTCCCACGCCCGTTCGTGGAAGTAGAAGGCGACGGTGTTGACCGCCGGCTCCACCAGCGCCACGGCGCTGGAGATGGCGATGCTGCCGGTCAGCAGGTAGGCCACCGTGAAGGCGACCGTGAAGTGCACGATGGCGAAAGTGACGGTCTTGGTCAGGCTCTTCATGGTCCGCTCCCTGGCTCGGGTGGCTGTGTTCCGATGCCCCAAGGTATTGCGAACCGCTCTCATTATCACGCCGATAATCCGACCGTTTTTGATCGCTTTTATCGCTCGAACTTGGTGGTCATGAGGATGGAGGTGGTGGTGCGCTCCACCCCCTCCACCGCGCCGATGCGGTCGATGAGGGCGTCCATGGCCCCCATGGTCTCGGCCACCGCGATGGCGATCATGTCATAGGCGCCGCTGATGGTGTGCAGCGCCCGTACCCCCTCCATCTTGCGCAGGGCGTGGACGACGCCGGCCGCCAGCTTGGGGCTGACGCTCAGCATGACGTGGGCGCGGATCAGCCGGGCCGACACGTCCTCCGCCAGCCGCACCGTATAGCCGGCGATGACGCCGGTTTCCTCCAGCCGCCGCAGCCGCGCCTGCACGGTGGAGCGCGACAGCCGCAGCTTGCGGGCCAGGGCCGCCGTGCTCTCGCGGGCGTCCAGGCGCAGGCACTCCAGCAGCCGCCGGTCGAGGTCATCCATCATTCCGCCGAACCTTCCGTCACTTTGACTGCAAACTGCCGCCATTCTGGCAGAAGCGCCGCTTCAAATCGACACCGCTGACCGCCACACTGGATCTCAAGAGCCCGACAAGGACGCTCGGCTTCACTCGATCTGGGAGAGTTCTCATGCGCGACATTCTCGTACTCGGCGGCGGCAAGATCGGCGAGACCATCTGCGACTTCCTGGCGCTGACCGGCGACTATGCCGTCACCGTCGCCGACCGCTCGCAGGCGGCGCTGGACCGCCTGCCGAAGAAGGCGGGGGTGAAGACGCTGGTGCTCGATGCCTCCGACGTGGCGGCCCTGACGGCGGCCATGCGCGGCCGTTACGCGGTGCTGTCCGCCCTGCCCTTCGACCTGACCGTGAAGGTGGCGGAAGCCGCCCGCGCCGCCGGCGTGCATTACCTCGACCTCACCGAGGATGTCGCCTCCACCAAGGCGGTGAAGGGCTTCGCCAAGGGCGCCGCCACCGCCTTCATCCCCCAGTGCGGCCTGGCGCCGGGCTTCATCTCCATCGTCGCCCACGACCTGGCGCAGCGGTTCGAGCGGCTGGATACGGTGGGCATGCGCGTCGGCGCCCTGCCGCTTTATCCCAGCAATGCGCTCAACTATAACCTGACGTGGTCGACCGACGGCGTCATCAACGAGTACATCGAGCCCTGCGAGGCCATCGTCAACGGCCGCCTGACCGCCGTTCCGGCCCTGGAAGAGCGCGAGGAATTCAGCCTCGACGGCGTGCGCTACGAGGCCTTCAACACCTCCGGCGGGCTCGGCACCCTGTGCGAGACGCTGGCCGGCAAGGTGCGCACCATGAACTACAAGTCGGTGCGCTATCCCGGCCACCGCGACCTGATGAAGGCGCTGCTGCAGGATCTGAACCTCGCCAGCCGCCGCGACGTGCTGAAAGACATCCTGGAAAACGCCATCCCGGCGACCATGCAGGACGTGATCCTGATCTTCGTCACCGTCTCGGGCTGGAAGCAGGGCCGGCTGATGCAGGAAAGCTACGCCCACAAGGTCTACGGCCGCGAGATCGACGGCAAGCTGTACTCGGGCATCCAGGCGACCACCGCCGCCGGCATCTGCGCCGTGCTCGACCTGCTGGCGAGCGGCCACCTGCCGCAGCAGGGCTTCGTGCGGCAGGAGGACATCCGCCTGGCAGACTTCCTGAACAACCGCTTCGGCCGCACCTACGCCCGCCCGGAAGACCTCCCGGCGGAGGCACCGCGGCTGGCGGCGGAGTGAGGTTTTAGCCACCAAGGCACCAAGTACACCAAGAGGCTGCGGCAGGATGGCCGCAGCCTCGCTTCCTTTTCGGCAGGTGAGTCTTTGCGCGCCTTGCGCGCAGTACCTCCGCCACCGGCGCCGACCGGGCAAGGCATCCGCCACACTCGCCGCCCTCTTGTTGCCTTTGTGTCTTGGTGGTTTAAGGCAACTCACCCCGCCGGCTGGCGGTCTTCCGGCACCGGTGCCGGCGGTTCGGGTTCGTTGGAGCGCACCAGGGGTACCTTGGCTTCCTCCGCCGGGCGCGGGTCGGGCGGTGTGACGATGCCGCCGGACACCACCATCTTGATGCCGTCCTCGACGCTCATGTTCAGCACCACCAGGTCGCGCCGGGGCACGAACAGCAGGAAGCCGGAGGTGGGGTTGGGCGTGGTCGGCAGGAAGACGTTGATCACCTCGTCCGCCGTCAGGTTCTGCACCTCGCCCTTGGTGACGCCGGAGACGAAGCCGATGGCCCAGATGCCGCGGCGCGGATACTCCACCAGCACCACCTGCCGGAAGGCGGTGGACTGGGTGGCGAGCACCGTTTCGAAGATCTGCTTCACCGCCCCGTACAGCGACCGGATGACCGGCATGCGGGCCAGAACCGCCTCGCTGAAACGCAGCGCCATGCGACCGAGGAAGCCGGCCGTGAAGGCGCCGATCATGGTCAGCGCCGCCACCAGCATCACCAGCCCGAGGCCGGGGATGGAGAACGGCAGGATCTCGTTCGGGTTGTAGCGGCTGGGCAGCAGGCTGGTCACCTGCTCGTCGATGAAGCCGATGAACAGCCACGCGACGTAGAAGGTGATGGCGGCCGGCGCCGTCACCAGGATACCGGCGAAGAAGTACGCCCGCAGCCGCCCGCCCAGCGTCATGCGCGGCTTGACGGGGGGCAGGTCGTGGGAATGGTCGTGGGGCGAAGGATCAGGGGTCGGCGTGGTGTGATCGTGACTCATCGGGGTCCGCACAAACGGGGATCATGCCGGAGAATGTGGAGTATTCCCCGGGCCAGTTCAACGACCGCGGCATGACGATCAGCCCTTGGCCGCCATCTGCCGGATGTTGCGGACGAAGATATTGAGCAGGCCGCGGATGAACGGGTCGGCATCGCGCAGCTTGCGCTCGAACTGGTCGCGGGTCACCACGATCAGCGTCGTCTGCTCCGCCGCCCGCGCCGAAGCCATGCGCGGCTGGCTGTCGATCAGCGCCATCTCGCCGAAGATGCCGCCGCGCGACACCTCGCCCAGCAGCTTGTCGCCGACCGGGGTGCGCTTGATGATCTCGATGGTGCCTTCCTGCACCAGATAGGCCAGGTTGCCCTCCTCGCCCTCGCGGAACACGTACTGGCCAGCGTAGAACACCTTGCGTTCGACGATACGCTGCTTCGGCTCCATCTGCTGCATGATCCGTCCCCCTGCTGCAGTCTCCCTGCTGTGGTTATAGCGGCGTCGCCACCGACGTTCCACCTGCGATGGCAGCGCAGGGCGAAATCTCGGCGCTTGTCCCAGCGGCGTGGTAGGTTTTACACTGCCCTACCCCTTTCGATAAACCAAGGTGCCGCCATGCCGGACGCCACTCCCTGCCGGGTGCTGGTCTGCACCCACAGCCGGTACGGCCTGCACGCCTCCTCCTGCGGGGCGCGCGGGGCGGCGGCGGTGCTGGCCGGCCTGCGGGCCGAGGCCGCCGCCGGGCGGCTGCCGGCGGTGGTGGAGGAAGGCGTCTGCTTCGGGTACTGCAGCATCGGACCCAACGCCCGGGTGGTCGGCGGCGCCGTTCTGCACCGGCTGGCCCCCGATGATCTGGACCCGGTACGGGCGGCGGTGGCGGAGCGGTTGACTGGTACTAAAGCGCAAAATTTATAGGCTTGATTATCCCTTGGGTCTACGCCCAAAGTGGTGGCCATCCTGTCGCAACGGAGGCCCCCATGTACCGTGTGCTGTGGAAGTCCCCCCTGTCCGGCGCCACCGGCGCCCTGACCCGCCCGCTCAGCCGGTACCTGGCCGAGTTCCGCCTCGCCCAGGAACGCCAGGCGCAGCCCAACATGATCTGGTGGATCGAAGCGGTGCCCGGCAACGCCTGACACCCCGCTGCCGCCGCAAAAAATGTAACGGCCGGCCGGACTGCCGCGTTTGACCCGGTACAGGCCGGCTTGCTAGCCTGGGGCCGCGCACACTCGCACAACATCAGGGGAAGCCTCATGGCCACCATTGCCAACATCGCCGGCGACATGCTCCGCGGCGCCGCCAATTTCTTCCGGGCCGTCGGTCAGGACAACCCCAGCCTCGCCGAGCAGATGGAGCAGAATGCGGCCGCTTACGAGGAAGTGGCCCGCCTGGTGGAGGCAGACCCGACTGCCGAGATCAACCTGCCGGGCGAGCCGACCTGACGGTCAGCCGCACGCCGCAGCACGATGAAGGGGCGCCCGCCGGGCGCCCTTTTTTCATTCTCCCCCCCTACCCCCACCCCGCCCGCAAGCCCCACCAGCTTTTCCCCACTTCCTGTGGATAAGTCTGTGCAGAGCGGTCCGCATGCGGCACCCCGCCGGGGCCCTCACCTCTTTGCCTAAGAAAGCGGCAAACGGGGCCGCCCACGGAAGAGGCAGCGACATAGGTATAAGACAACGACTCGACAAGAATCGAAAGGTTGCCTCAAATCCCTTGGATTTGCTGGCGTTGGAACCTTCCGAGACAGTTTTACGTCGTCCGGTGTGTCAAGAGGATGAATGGAACACCCCATGCCGCAGACGCACAAAAGAGCGGCACCAACCCTGTTGGTCCGCTTGCGCGCCTATGATCTCAGCCTGTGGATAAGTTGCACCGTGAGGCCGGTGCTGCTGTGAGGTGGCGGGACAATACTCCACCCCCGGCGGCCGATGCAAGCCCATTCTGCCGCAATGAAAAGCCCGGCCGCCAGACGGCGGCCGGGCCTGCAAGGAAGGCTGGCGCAGGGCCGTGGGCGGCTCAGCCGACCCACCAGTAGAACACCACGAACAGGAAGATCCACACCACGTCCACGAAGTGCCAGTACCACTCGGCGGCCTCGTAGCCGAGCGCCTCGCGCCCCGGTCCGAAGTGCCCCTTCAGGCTGCGCATGAACATCACCGCCAGGAAGCACACGCCGACGAACACGTGGAAGCCGTGGAAGCCGGTCGCCATGTAGAAGACGGAGGGGAAGATGCCCTCGGTGAAGCCGAAGGCCACCACGCCGTACTCATACATCTGCAGCCCGAGGAACAGCACGCCGAGCGCCACCGTCAGCCCCAGGAAGAACAGCTGGCTGCCGCGGTTGCCCTTCTTCAGCGCCGAGGCCGAAAACATGAGGGTGACGCCGGAGGTGATGAGGATGGCCGTGTTCAGCGCCGGGATGCCCCAGGCGTGGACGGTCTCGATCCCTTCCGGCGGCCATTCGGTGACGCCCGGGCTGACCATCAGGGCGCTGTTGAAGTAGGCCCAGAAGAAGGCGACGAAGAACATCACCTCCGACGCGATGAACATGCCCATGCCCATGCGCAGGCCGAGGCGCACCTTTTCCGTATGGGCCTTGTCGACCATGGCTTCGTTGATGACGTCCCGCCACCAGCCGAACATGGTGACGATCAGGATGGCAAAGCCGGCCAGCATCAGCCACGGCGGCGCGTCGTGGAAATACTGCACGGCGCCGATCGCCAGCACGAAGGCCCCCACCGACCCGACGAAGGGCCAGGGGCTGGGATCGACAATGTGGAAGGGGTGCTTGCGGGCGGAGTGGCCCTGAACCTGACTCATCGCTTGCGCTCCCTTGCATGGCGCGGGCCGTCTGGTACGTGCGGCGCGGCCCGTCGCGGTCCGGTCAAGAAGACCCGTCCCGCCCCTTCTTCTCGAAGAAGGTGTAGGACAGCGTGATGGTGCGCACGTCGCGGGCGTGGGGATCATCAAGGATGGCCGGATCGACGTAGAACGTCACCGGCATCTCGATGGACTCGCCCGGCTCCAGGCGCTGTTCGGTGAAACAGAAGCACTCGATCTTGCTGAAGTACTGGGCCGCCTTGGCGGGAGTGACGTTGAAGGTGGCGGTGCCGACGATGGCCCGGTCCGACCTGTTCTGCGCCCGGTAGGCGACCAGCGTGTCCTGGCCGAGCGGCACGGTGATGTCCTTCTGCAGCGGCTCGAACCGCCACGGCATGCGGCCGTTGAGGGAGGCGTCGAAGCGCACCGTCACCGGGTGCCCCTCCATCACCGAAACGCCGGAGGCATCGCTCACCACCATGGGCGTGCCGCCGTAGCCGGTGACCTGGCAGAACAGGCGGTAGAGCGGCACCGAGGCGAAGGCCAGCCCGACCATGCCGACGGCGACGCCGGCGAAGATCAGCCCGACGCGGGCGTTGCTGCGGCTGCGGGCCGGGGGATGATCGGGCATGGCCTGGGCCTCCTGCTTCTTCCGTCGGGCGGGGCGCACCCCGCCGGTGGCTGGCTACTCCGCCGCGCGGCCGGGGATGACCGGCGGCTCGTCGAAGGCGTGGACCGGCGGCGGCGAGCTGAGGGTCCATTCCAGCGTCGTCGCGCCCTCGCCCCACGGGTTGGACGCCGCCCGCTCGCCGGCATAGAGCGTGCGCCAGATCACGAAGCAGAAGAACAACGCCGCAAAGCCGCCGATGAACGCGCCGACGGTGGAAATCTGGTTCCAGCCGGTGAAGGCGTCGGGGTAATCGGGGATGCGGCGGGGCATGCCGGCCACACCCGCGAAGTGCTGCGGGAAGAAGGTCAGGTTGACGCCGATGAAGGTGAGCCAGAAGTGGATCTTGCCCAGCGTCTCCGGGTACTGGCGGCCCGACATCTTGCCGATCCAGTAGTAGAAGCCGGCGAACATGGCGAACAGCGCGCCGAGCGACAGCACGTAGTGGAAGTGGGCCACCACGTAATAGGTGTCGTGCAGCACGATGTCGACGCCGGCATTGGCCAGCACCACGCCGGTGACGCCGCCGATGGTGAACAGGAACACGAAGCCCACCGCGAACAGCATGGGCGTCTTGAACTCGATGGAGCCGCCCCACATGGTGGCGATCCACGAGAACACCTTGATGCCCGTCGGCACGGCGATCAGCATGGTCGCCATGATGAAGTAGGCGCGGGTATCGACGCTCATGCCCACCGTGTACATGTGGTGCGCCCACACCGCGAAGCCGATGCCGCCGATGGCCACCATCGCCCACACCATGCCGAGGTAGCCGAACACCGGCTTGCGCGAGAAGGTGGAGATGACATGGCTGACGATGCCGAAGGCCGGCAGGATCATGATGTAGACTTCGGGGTGGCCGAAGAACCAGAACAGATGCTGGTACAGCAGCGGGTCGCCACCGCCGGAGGGGTCGAAGAAGGTGGTGCCGAAGTTGCGGTCGGTCAGCAGCATGGTCAGCGCGCCGGCCAGCACCGGCACCGCCATCAGCAGCAGGAACGCCGTGACGAACATGGACCATGCGAACAGCGGCATGCGGAACATGGTCATGCCCGGCGCCCGCATGTTGATGATGGTCACCAGGAAGTTGATGGCGCCCAGGATGGACGACACGCCGGCGATGTGCAGCGCCAGGATCGCCAGGTCGACGGCGGCATCGCCGTGCGACAGGGTATCCGACAGCGGCGGGTAGAGCGTCCAGCCGGTGCCCGGCCCGATGCCGGTGTAGATCGCCGCCATCAGCAGCAGGAAGGCCGGCGGCAGCAGCCAGAAGCTGATGTTGTTCATGCGCGGGAAGGCCATGTCGGGCGCGCCGATCATCAGCGGCACGAACCAGTTGCCGAACCCGCCGATCAGCCCCGGCATGACCACGAAGAAGATCATCACCAGCCCGTGGGCGGTGACATAGACATTGTAGAGTTGGTTGTCGCCGCCCAGCACCTGCAGGCCGGGCTCGTACAGCTCGGCCCGGATCACCAGCGACATGTAGCCGCCGATCAGCCCCGCCACCACAGCGAAGACGATATACATCGTCCCGATGTCCTTGTGGTTGGTGGAGAACACCCACCGCTTCCAGCCGGTGGGTGCGTGGTCGTCATGGCCGTGGGCGTGCGCGTCGTTGGCCGTTCCCTGATACATGGTCCAGTCCCCTGTCCAGCCGTTTCTTATCGCTCGGCGAGTTCGGTGGCGCGGCCGCTGCCCGGGATGATGCCCTGGGCGGCCTGCGTCTCGCTCATCCAGGCGTCGAACTCCTCCTGCGGGACGGCGCGGATGGCCGCCGGCATGAAGGCGTGGTTGACGCCGCACAGTTCCGAGCACTGGCCGTAGTACAGGCCCGGCTGCTCGATGCGCACCCAGGTCTCGTTCAGGCGGCCGGGGATGGCGTCGGTCTTCAGGCCGAGCGCCGGCATGGCGAAGCTGTGGATGACATCGTCGGACGTGACGATGATGCGGATATTGGCCTGGACCGGCAGCACGATCACGTTGTCCACTGCCAGCAGGCGCGGCTCGCCGTCTTCCAGGTCCTCGTCGCCTTTCATGAAGCTGTCGATGGCGACGTCGTCATGGTCCGGGTACTCGAAGGACCAGTACCACTGGTGCCCGATGACCTTGAGGGTCATGTCCGCCTCTTCCGTGCGGTCCATGAAGTAGAGCAGCCGGAACGACGGGATGGCGATGGTGACCAGGATCAGCACCGGCACCGCCGTCCAGGCAATTTCCAGCAGCGTGTGGTGGCTGGTGCGCGACGGCACCGGGTTGCGCCGGTGGTTGTAGCGCAGGACGCACCAGCCCAGCAGCGCCGTGACCAGCACCACGATGGCGATCATCACCAGGGTGATGTAGTTGTGCAGGCCGTAGATGCGCTCCATGGTCGGCGACGCCGGAGACTGCATGTTCATCTGCCATGGTTCCGGCTGGCCGGCGAGTGCGGCTCCGCCGGCAACTGCCACGGCCGTGGCGGCAAGGGCGGCAGCGCAGACGTTACGCGGCCGCAGCAAGTGCAATGACATGTCCTGGCCTCCCTTGGCTGGACGGTGCCGTGGTGCCTGGGGTCTTTCCGGGTGACCAATGGAGCCCTGAAACGGCGACCAGTCCCTGCGAACGCTTGTTTGTTTTCTTGCACCTGACCTGAGTATGGGGGATTCGCAGCAGCAGGAGCAAGCCCCTTCCTGAGTAACTTGAAGGGTTTTTAAGCGCGGTCAGGCCACACGAGAAGTAGAGGCTTTGCCTTTGCTGCAGCGCATTCAGCCCCGCCCTGACCGGCTATTTTCCGACTTTTGCGGAAAGTTTCTCGACGCGATGGCGGCAGCCAGAAACGAAAGTGGCGGGACTGTCGCCCGCCACTCGTTGGAAGTAATCCTGATGAAGACCGTCAGGCTGACGGGATGCACCGGAAGCGCGAATACCAGTCGCTGCCGATGCGGAAGCGGCTGTCGAGCACCGCCGTGCGGCCATAGCCGGCGCAGTAGAACGACGCGCTCTGGCGGACCGACTCAAACCCGGTGCGGGCGAAGTAGCCGACCGATTCGCCGAAGGTGACCAGGAAGGGGGGCGGAGGCGGCGGCACGTCGGGCAGCACCGGCTCCGGCACCAGGGCGACCGGCGGCGGCGGGGCCGGCTGCACCGGCGCCTGCACCACCGGCGGCGGCGCCGGGCGCACGACCGGATCGGCGAATTCCGGCGGCATGCCGTCGGCCAGGGCCGCCCCTGCCGAAAGAACCAGCACCGCGGCCGCCGCGGCGGCGCCCATCCCTCTGATAGCCATGACCATAATCCCCCGAGACTCCGTGGCGGCATGGTGCCACAGGCGGTCCGCCGGGGTCAAAGGCTGGTCGCCCTGGCGAGGGTGATGGCGGATGCCGGTCAGTACTCGCGGTCAGGCCGGTCGGAATGGTCGCCCAGGCGCATCACCCCGACCGCCATGGCCAGCGCCCCGAAGGTGCCGCAGATGGAGCCCACCAGCAGGTAGAGCCCCTTCCCCATGTGGTCGGACCCCATCAGCAGGGTGCGCATGTTGGCGATGTCCAGGTAGATGATGGCGGCGCAGAACACCAGGCCGGCGATCACGCCGGCGGCGCAATGCTGCAGCAGGAAGCGCACCAGGGTGGTGTCGTGGGTGGCTTTCATGACGGGGCGGCCCCTTGCATCCCGCGCGCCGCGGTTCGGCGCTCCTGCCGTATACGAACTGAAGGTGCCGTCGGATGCCGCCAAACGCAAGAGGCGGCACCAGGGTGCCGCCTCCATGCGAGGTAGGATCTGCCGCCTGTCCGGCGCGACCGTCACGCGGTCTCCACGAACCGGTCGAAGGTGTCCTTGATGTCCAGTTCCACCTGATCGCGGATGCTCTCCATGACCCGCGCCATTCCATCCCAGTCGCCCTCCTCCATGCACTTCTTGTAGGCGTTCCGGAGCGCGCTGCTGAGGTTCAGTTCCGACTTGCTGCCGACGGCGATGTAGGTGTCGTAGACCGCCGTGGCGTTCTTTTCCGTCACCTTCACGCCCTTGCTGCGCACCAGGAACTCCAGGTTCTCCGTCGAGAATTCCTTCTCGCAGAAGGCCTGGAACTCGCGCGCCAGCTCCCGGTCCTTCAGGGCGTCGCGGTAGCTGTTCAGCTTGTCGAACTTCTTGTACCGCTCCATCTTCTCCTCGAAGAAGCGGGTGTCGATGGAGCGGGTGGCGACCAGCAGGCGCTCCGCCGCCTTGCTGATGTCCTGCGCCGCCTTGGTGGCGCTGCTCGGGATCAGCTTGTTCTTCTTGAAGGCGGCGGCGGTCTTGTCGGTGGTCGCCATGACGCCCTGCAGGGCCTTGCGCAGCGGCTCGATGCTGCGCTTGTACTCGCCCTGGGCGACCTTCCAGGCGCCCTCGATGTCGGAGCGCGCCTTGTTCTTCAGCTTGCTGGTGTCGAACACGCCCCACTTCACCGCCTGCCACGCCTTCTCGCAGGCGTTGAGGGATTCGCCGACGCCGGTCTTGCCGGCCAGCTTGGCGAACGGGCCCTTCTTCTTCTGCCAGTCCTTGTTGGTCAGGATGGCGGGATAGGACAGCAGGATATCTGGCACACTCATCGACGAACACTCTCCCCCATGCTGCGGCCCCCACGGGCCGGCCTGTCATGCTGGAGGAACCCCCGCTACCTCCTTGCAACGGCCGGAGTATTGCACCGGAAGCGGTACCAGGCAGCCGAAAAATCCCCGCCCTTAGGCCATACGACCATAGGAGAAGGTGCTGGCTCGCGCTCTGCGGCGAAGACACAAGAAAGCCCCGGAAGCGGCGATGCTTCCGGGGCTTTTCTTTGGTGAGCCCGACAGGATTCGAACCTGTGACCCGCTGATTAAAAGTCAGCTGCTCTACCAACTGAGCTACGGGCCCCCGGTTGGGGAGGCGGCAGACTAGGGAAAGGGGGCGGGGCGGTCAAGCCTGAAGAACCGCCGCCACCCCTTTTTCCGTCAGACGCTTACGACGCTCATTCCTTGGCGTCGGCGGCGACCTTCATGGTCAGGATGCGGTCGGGGTAGCTGACCATGCCGTTCGGGCCCGAGCCCTTCTTGATGGCGTCCACGTGTTCCATGCCTTCGACCACGCGACCCCAGATGGTGTACTGGCCGTCCAGGTGCGAGGCCGGCTCGAACACGATGAAGAACTGGCTGTCGGCGCTGTTCGGGCTCGCGGCGCGGGCCATGGAGACGGTGCCGCGGACGTGCTTCTCCTTGGAGAACTCGGCGTCCAGCTTCTTGCCGGAGCCGCCGGTGCCGGTGCCGGTCGGGTCGCCGCCCTGGGCCATGAAGCCGGGGATGACGCGGTGGAACGGCGTGCCGTCGTAGAAGCCTTCGCGCACCAGTTCCTTGATGCGGGCGACATGGTTGGGCGCCAGGTCCGGGCGCAGTTCAATGACCACGCGACCCGACTGAAGGTCCATGTAAAGGGTGTTTTCGGGATCCTGGGCCTGGGCGGCCTGCGACGCGGTCATGACGAGAAAGACTCCGATCAGTGCGGTCAGAATGCGGTTCAGCATGGTGCGTTTCCTCCGCCCGGCCGGCCGGCGCGCGGCCGCCGGGCGCACGGGGTCATATGGGGTGTTGCGGTCCGGCCGTCAGGGGGTGGAGCCCTGCGCCCGTTCCTCGGCAAAGCGCGTGTGCAGCGCCTCGCGCACCAGTTCGGGCACGAAGGTGGTGATGTCACCCCCCAGCCGGCCGATCTCCTTCACGAAGCGGGAGGAGATGAACTGGCAGCGTTCCGACGCCATCAGGAACACGGTGTCGATGCGCGGGTTCACGCGGGCGTTCATGCCGGCCATCTGGAACTCGTACTCGAAGTCCGAGACGGCCCGCAGGCCACGGATGATGGTGGACGCACCGCATTCCGCCGCGAAGTGCATGAGCAGGTGGGAAAACGGCCGCACCTCGATGACGCAGCCGTTGGGCCCGCCCAGGGCGGCCACCGCCCGCTCGGTCAGGGCCACCCGTTCCTCCAGCGAGAACAGCGGCCCCTTGCCGGCATTGACGGCGACGCCGATGATCAGGCGGTCGACCAGCCGGGTGGCGCGGGTGATGATGTCGAGGTGGCCGTTGGTGATGGGGTCGAAGGTGCCGGGGTAGACACCCACCCGCTGCGCGTTGTCCGCCATCAGCCCTGCTCCCCCTGCTCGCCGGCATCGCCCGCCGGCGGCGTCTCGATCACCGGGTCGACGGCATCCGCCTCGGCATCCAGGGCGGCGGCCTCGTCTTCCTCGCTGCCGTCCAGCGGCAGGTGGGCCACCGACACCACCGTCTCGTCCGCCGCCGTGCGGAACAGGGTCACGCCCTGGGTCGAACGGCCGGCGATGCGGATGTCGTGGACGCCCATGCGGATGATCTGGCCGGCGTTGGAAATCATCATCACCTGGTCGGTGCCCGCCACCGGGAAGGAGGCGACGACCATGCCGTTGCGCTCGCCGGTGTCGATGTTGGTGATGCCCTGGCCGCCGCGCCCGGTGATGCGGTACTCGAAGGCCGAGGTGCGCTTGCCGTAGCCGTTCTCGGTGATGGAGAGGATGAACTCTTCCGCCGCCGCGAAGGTGTCGTAATCGTCACGCGACAGGCCGGCATCGGCCAGCAGCTGGTCGAGCGACACCTCGGGCGCCGCCGCCGCCTCCACCGTCTCGCCGGGAGCCTGGGCGGAGCGGCGCAGGGCGCCGGCCACCCGCAGGTAGGCGTCGCGCTGCTCGATGGCGAAGTCCACGTGGCGCAGGATGGACAAGGACACCACCCGGTCGCCCTCGGCCAGCCGGATGCCGCGCACGCCCATGGAGGTGCGGCCGGCAAAGACGCGCACCTCGCTGACCGGGAAGCGGATGCACTTGCCGCCGTGGGCGGCCAGCAGCACGTCATGATCGTTGGTGCAGGTGGCGACGCCGACCAGGCACTCGCCCTCCTCCAGCTTCATGGCGATCTTGCCGTTGGACTTGATGTTGGTGAAGTCCGACAGGCTGTTGCGGCGCACCGTGCCCGAGCTGGTGGCGAACATGACGTTCAGGTCGCCCCAGGTGGCCTCGTCCTCCGGCAGCGGCATGACGGTGGAGATGGCCTCCCCCTCCGACAGCGGCAGCAGGTTCACCATGGCCTTGCCGCGGCTCTGCGGGTTGCCGAGCGGCAGGCGCCACACCTTCATCTGGTAGACCATGCCGGTGGAGCTGAAGAACAGCACCGGCTGGTGGGTATTGGCGATGAAGACGCGAGTGACCACGTCCTCCTCGCGCGTCGCCATGCCGGCCCGGCCCTTGCCGCCGCGCCGCTGCGAGCGGTAGGTGGTCAGCGGCACGCGCTTGATGTAGCCGGACTGGGTGACGGTGACGACCATGTCCTCGCGCTGGATCAGGTCCTCGATGTCGGCTTCGAACTCGCTGACCTCGATGGTGGTCCGGCGCGGCGTCGCGTACTCGGTGCGCATCTCGACCAGCTCGGTGCGCATGATCTCGTACAGCTTCTCGCGCGAGCGCAGGATCGACAGGTATTCCTCGATCTCCTTGCCGATGTCGCGCAGTTCGCCGTGGATCTTCTCGCGCTCCAGGCCGGTCAGGCGCTGCAGGCGCAGTTCCAGGATGGCGCGGGCCTGGGCCTCCGACAGGCGGTACTTGCCGTCGATGACCTGATGCGAGGGATCGGCGATCAGTTCCACCAACGGCGCCACGTCGCCGGCCGGCCAGTCGCGGGCCATCAGCTGCTCGCGCGCCACGTTGGCGTCGGGGGCGGCGCGGATCAGCTCGATCACCGGGTCGATGTTCTCGACGGCGATGGCGAGGCCGACCAGCGTATGCGCCCGCTCGCGCGCCTTGCGCAGCAGATAGACGGTGCGGCGGCGGATGACCTCCTCGCGGAAGGCGATGAACGCCCGCAGGATGTCGACGATGCGCATCATCTCCGGCTTGCCGCCGTTGATGGCCAGCATGTTGACGCCGAAGCTGGTCTGCAGCTGGGAGAACTTGTACAGCTGGTTGAGCACGACGTCGGCCTGATGGTCGCGCCGCACCTCGATCACCACCCGCACGCCGGAGCGGTCGGACTCGTCGCGGATGTCGGAGATGCCTTCGATGCGCTTGTCGCGCACCAGTTCGGCGATCTTCTCCTGCATCGTCGCCTTGTTCACCTGATAGGGGATCTCGGTGACGACGATGGCCTCGCGGCCCTTGGCCATTTCCTCGATGTGGCAGCGCGCCCGCATGACCACCGAGCCGCGGCCGGTGGTGTAGGCGCTGCGGATGCCGGACCGGCCGAGGATGGTGCCGCCGGTGGGGAAGTCGGGGCCCGGCACCATCTCCAGGATTTCGTCCTCGGTGACGTCCGGGTTGTCGATCATGGCGCACAGCGCGTCGATCACCTCGCCCAGGTTATGGGGCGGGATGTTCGTCGCCATGCCGACGGCGATGCCGCCGGCACCGTTGACCAGCAGGTTCGGAAAGCGCGCCGGCAGCACCATCGGCTCCCACGAGCTTTCGTCGTAGTTGGCCTGAAAGTCGACGGTTTCCTTGTCGATGTCGTCCAGCAGCGAATGGGCCGACTTGGCCAGACGCGCTTCGGTGTAGCGCATGGCCGCCGGAGCGTCGCCGTCCATCGATCCGAAGTTGCCCTGCCCGTCGATCAGCGGCAGCCGCATGGACCACGGCTGCGCCATGCGAACCATGGCGTCGTAGATCGCGCTGTCGCCGTGCGGGTGATACTTACCCATCACGTCACCGACGATGCGCGCCGACTTCTTGTAGGGCTTGTTGTACTCGTACCCGCTTTCCTTCATGGCGTAGAGGATGCGCCGGTGCACGGGCTTGAGCCCGTCACGCACATCGGGAAGGGCGCGGGACACGATCACGCTCATGGCGTAATCGAGGTACGAGCGCTTCATCTCGTCCTCGATGGCGACCGGCGTGACGTCGAACTCTTTCGGAGTGGACGGGGGAGAAGTGGTCAATGCAATGGCCTGGGTCGGTTTCGATGAGGCCCCGTCGAAGGACCGGAACGGCACCGGACGGGGAGCAGGCGCGACGGCAGCTTTACAACACCATCGGGAGCCCGGAAACCTAGCAAATCAAGCAGGATGCGGCAACGCTTCCGTGCCCTGGCGGCGCCACTCGCCCGCCGGGGCGGCTTATTCCGCCAGGGTGGCGACGGCTGTGGCGGCATCGGGCAGCGGCGGCGGCAGCTCCACATGGAAGGTCGCCCCCGCCCCGGCGGCGGAGTCGATCCAGATGCGGCCGCCGTGGCGGTCGACGATGCGGCGGCAGACCGCCAGGCCGATGCCGGTGCCCTCGTACTCGGCGGCGGCGTGCAGGCGGCGGAAGATCTGGAACACCTGCTCGAAGTGCTGCGGGTCGATGCCGATGCCGTTGTCGGACACGCTGAGGCAGACCCGGCCGTCGGGCAGCCGCTGGCCTTCCACCCGCACCTGCGGCGGCCGTTCCGGGTGGCGGTACTTCAGCGCGTTGCCCAGCAGGTTCTGCAGCAGCCGCACGATCTGGCCACGGTCGCCGGTGACCGCCGGCAGGCTGTCGGCGATGACGATGTCGGCGCCGGCCTCGCTGGCGGTGATGCGCAGGTTGTCGAGCGCCTCCGCCGCCGCCTCGGTCAGCGGGAAGGCGGTGAAGGCACCGCCACGGGTGCCGACGCGGGAGTATTCCAGCAGGTCGCGGATCAGCCGCGACATGCGCGCCGCGCCGTTCACCGCCGTATGGGCATAGGCGAGCCCCTGCGGCGTCAGCCGGTCGCCCTCGCGCCGCAGCAGCAGGGTCAGGTACGACGACACCATGCGCAGCGGTTCCTGCAGGTCGTGGCTGGCGATGTAGGCGAACTGCTCCAGGTCGCGGTTGGAATCGGCCAGCGCCCGCGTCTTCTGGCGCAGCGCCGTTTCCGCCTGCTTGCGGGCGGTGATGTCCGCATGGACGCCGATGATGCGGCGGGCGCGGCCATCGTCGTCGCGATCCACCGCCCGGCCGCGGTCGGCGATCCAGGTGATGCTGCCGTCCGCCCGGCATAGGCGGTACTCGGCGGCGTAGGCGTCGCTGCGGCCGGCGACGTGATCCTCCAGCGCCGCCGTCACCGCCGCCACGTCGTCCGGGTGGATGCGGGCGCGGAACTCGGCCATGGTGGACAGCGGAGGGCCGGTTCCAGCGTCCTCGCTGTCGCCGGGGCCGGCGCCCAGCATGGCGGCCAGACCGTCGCCGAAGACCGCCTCCTCCTGCTCCACCGTCCAGTCCCACAGGCTGAGGTTGCCGTTCTCCAGCGCCGCCGTCAGGCGGTGGCGGCTGAGCCGCAGGTCGGCCTCCGACGCCCGCCGCAGCCGTTCCATGCGGACGAAGGCGACCAGGAACAGCGCCACCACGGCCAGCAGCATGACGGCGGCCCCGGCGGCGAAGTGGCTGCGCAGGGTCCAGTCGGCCAGCACCACCGCCAGCGGCCGTTCCACCACGCCGACCAGCGGAAAGTCGCGCGACACGCTGCCGCCGACGATGACGTCGCCATCCACCGGCATGGCATCGCCGCCGGTCCAGCGGGCGTCGAGCAGCGGCCGCAGGTGAGCCGCCAGCGGGTCGGGCGCCCGCCCGGCCAGCAGCGACACCAGCCGCCCGTCGGGCAGCAGCAGGGCCACCGAGGCATCACGGCCGAGCGGCTGTTCCGCCAGCCAGTCGCGGATGCGGCTGACATCCACCACCGCCATGCCATAGCCCTGGAACGCCCGCCCGTCGTCCCAGCGGGCGCGGCTGAGCAGCAGCGTGTCCCCCAGCCCGACCGCCTCCCCCGGCGTCACCACCAGGTCGCGCCAGGCATCCCGGTGCAGGGCCAGCAACTCCTCCCGCAGCGAGGCCGGCAGCAGCGGCATGCGCCGGCTGGCGGCCACCGGCTCGCCCAGGTGGTCGAACACGCTCACCGCCCGCAGCCCCGGCATCAGTGTCGCCGTCAGGTCCAGTTCGGCGGTCACCGCCTGCGGGCGGCCTTCGTGCAGGAACAGGACCCGGTTAGCATCCACCGCTGCCTTGTCGCCCAGCAGCGCCAGCCCGGCCGCCTCGCTGGCGATCTGCCGCGCCAGGTGGTCGGCCGCCGCCGTGGCCAGGGCAAGGGCGGTCTGGCGCTCGCGATCCAGCACCATGGCCCCGGCCGCCATCAGCGCCACCACCAGCACCAGCGCAAGCCCCACCGCCACCCGGACAAGGCGGCGCGACGCCCGCCGCGAGTAGGTGATGGGGCCCGGCGACACCGGGCTACTCCAGGGCCGCGGCCACCGCCGCCACCAGGTCGGGATCAAGGCCGAGGGCGCCGACCATGGCGTCCTGACCGGCCAGCAGCGCCTCGCGGGTGGCGGCCAGCGCTTCCGCCGGCGGTTCGACGACCGTCACCCGGTTGGCCGCCAGGATCTTCAGCGCCGCCGCCTGGTCGGCCGCCGCCATGGTGCGCGCCTCCAGCACCAGCGCCTCCCACTCCGCCGTCATGGCCCCGCGCACGTCGGACGGCAGGCGCGTCCACAGCCGGCGCGAGACGATGGGAACGTACTGCGGGAAATACTGACGGTCGAGGTAGGCGCCGTCGATGCCGACGCTCCACAGGCTGGCGCTGACCACCGTCGCCGCCGTGGTCAGGGCGCCGTCCACCGCCCCGTCGGCCAGTGCCCGCGGCAGGTCCGGCCACGGGATGATGCGGCTTTCCGCGCCCAGCGCCCGGATGCGCAGCGCATTGCCCTCGCCGCCCGCGACGCGGATGCGCAGGCCGTCGAAATCCGCCGCCGAGGCGATCTGCCTGTTGCGGGTGAACACATGGGCCGGGCCGAGGTCGATCCAGCGGCCGAGCACATGGACGTCCATGGCCGCCTCCAGCCGGCGGGCGATGGCCTGCCCCACCGGCCCGTCGCGCAGGGCGTGGTTGGCGGCATCGTCGCGGCCGTAGAACATGGGCAGCAGGAAGATGGCGAAGTTGGGCTCGTAGCGGTCCAGGTGCCACAGGCCCGGCGCCGCCATGTCGACCCGCCCGGCGGCCACCGCTTCGGTGACGTCGCGGTCGTTGAACAGCTCCGCCCGGTCGTGCACTTCCACCCGCAGCCGGCCGTCCAGGCGAGCCGTCAGGCGCTCGGCGAACAGCCGCAGCACACGGGTCTGGACGTGTTCCGGGGTGTTTTCGGTGCTGAGGATCAGGGTGGGAGCCGGTACCGCCGGCCCGGCCGCCGCCGCGGGAGCAGGAGCGCCGCCCGCCGCCAGCGCCAGCACCATGGTTGCCACGCCGGCCAGCCGCCGCAGATGCCGCATCACCCTCTCCCCACCCGGACCACACTGCCGGCCAGGGTACGCCTTTTGGATGAGGCCGGCAACCGGGCGCCGAAAGGAAACAGGCGGCCCCACCGGCGGGGGCCGCCTGTCCTCGACGGATCAGAACGGAATTTCGTCATCAAGGTCGGAGGGCGACGGCGCATCCCAGCCGGAGCCCTGGCCGCCGCCGGAGCGGCCACCACCGCCGCCGCCCCGGCCGCCACCACCCTGGCCGCCGCCGCTGCCGCCGCCATAGCCGCCGCCGGACCCGCCGCCGTCGCCACCGCCGCCGCCGCCACCGCCGTAGCCGCCCTGGTCATAGCCGCCCTGGTCGTAGCCGCCGCCCTGGTCGTAACCGCCAGCGGCGCCGCCGCGGCCACCGCCACCGCCGCCCTGGCCGCTGCCGCCGAGCAGGGTCAGCTCGCCCTTGAAGGGCTGCAGCACCACTTCGGTCGAATAGCGGTCCTGGCCGTTCTGGTCCTGCCACTTGCGGGTCTGCAGCTGGCCTTCGATGTAGACCGACGACCCCTTGCGCAGGTAGCGCTCGGCGATGTCGGCCAGCGGCGGCGAGAAGATCACCACCCGGTGCCACTCGGTGCGCTCGCGCTTCTCGCCCGACTGGCGGTCCTTCCAGGTCTCCGAGGTCGCGATGTTGAGGTTCACGATCTTGTTGCCGTTCTGCATGGTCCGCACTTCGGGGTCGCGGCCCAGGTTGCCGACCAGGATGACCTTGTTGACGCTGCCTGCCATGGGGAAAACTCTCTGTGTGTGTCCGTCTTGGCCGGGGACTTTAACGCCTTCCCGCCGCCGGTGAAAGATGAATGGAAAAGGGCCCGGCGGTGTTGCCGCCGGGCCCTCCTCTCGTCCGATCGCTGTCAGCAGCGGATCAGTTGGAGGCCAGCTCCTTGTAGGTGCCGTTCTCCCACTTGTAGAACACGTAACCCGGCGAGGTCACGTCGCCCTTGTCGTCGAAGCCGAAGGTGCCGAGCACGGTGTCGAACTCGCCGTCGTTGAGGGCGGCGGTGACCTTTTCGAAGTCGGCGGAACCGGCCTTCTCGGCAGCAATCGCCCACGCCTGGATGGCGCCGTAGGTGTAGAGGGTGTAACCCTCGGGCTTGTAGCCGATGGCTTCGAAGGCCTCGACCACCGGCTTGGCGGTCGGGTTCTTGGCCGGGTCGGGCGAGAAGGTCATGAGGGTGCCGGCACCGGCTTCACCGGTGATCGACCAGAACTCGTCGGACACCAGGGCGTCGCCGGAGATCAGCTGGGTGTTCATGCCCTGCTCGCGCATCTGGCGCACGATCAGGCCGGCTTCGGTGTGATAGCCGCCGTAGTACAGAACTTCGACGCCGGCCTGCTTCAGCTTGGTCACCAGGGCCGAGTAGTCCTTTTCACCCGGGGTGACGGTTTCCGTCACGGTCGGGGTGATGCCCAGCGCCGCCAGCGCCTTCTGGGTCTCGTCCGCCAGGCCCTTGGAGTACGACTGCTTGTCGTGGACGATGGCGATCTTCTTGTCCTTGAAGTTGTTGGCGATGAACTCGCCGGCCACCAGGCCCTGCTGGTCGTCGCGGCCGCAGGTGCGGAACACACCCTTGAAGCCCTGCTCGGTCAGCTGCGGGTTGGTCGAGGCCGGGGAGATCTGGACGATGCCTTCCTCGTTGTAGACCGCCGAGGCGGGGATCGACGAGCCCGAGCAGAAGTGGCCGGCGACCAGCTTCACGCCCTTGTTGACGAACTGGTTGGCGACGGCCACGGCCTGCTTCGGATCGCAGGCGTCGTCGCCGATTTCCAGCACAAGCTTCTCACCCAGGACGCCGCCCTTGGCATTGATGTCCTTGACCGCCATTTCGGCGCCCATCTTCATCTGCTCGCCGAAGGTGGCGTAGGGGCCGGTCATCGGGCCGGCGGTGGCGATCACGATCTCGGCGTGGGCGCCGGTCGCGGCCAGGAGCGCGACGGCGCTGGCGGCGGCGGCGAGAGTGATCTTGAACTTCGACATGCTTGCTCTCCCTGGTTCGCAAGTGGGATCCCTGTTGTGACCCGCCGGCATTGATCCCGCCGGCCGGCGGGGTACCCTTATGGCGTATTACCCGCTTGTTTTATCGAGACATTATGGCGGGTATTTGGCCGCCCCTGTCAATCGGCAAAAGCCGGTCCGGCAGGGGCGGCCGGTACGCATCCTCCCGTGTCGACGCGCCCTACTTGGTGCGCCAGCCGAGCAGGCCGGCGCGGTCGTAGAGCCACGGGTACTGCGCCACCATCTTGCGCGCCTGGGTGGCCCGGTAGGCCAGCAGGCCGATGGCGATCAGGATGGCGGTGTCGATGATGAAGCCCGTGACCGACAGCAGGTCGCCGCCGAACAGGGCATACTGGAAGAACCGTTCCGCCACGCCGAGCAGGATGGTGTAGGGCACCACCTGCCACTGCGGCCGCCAGGTGGCGGCGATGGCGTTGCCGGTCATGTAGGCCAGCCAGCCGCCGACCACGCAGGTGAACAGCAGGAAGGCCAGCGGGTCCGATCCGAGGATGCTTTCCATCAGTGCCCCCCTTCCAGATAGGCGGCGCGGATTTCCGGGTTGGCGAGCAGCTCGCGCCCGGAGCCCGACATGGTGATGCGGCCGTTGACCATGACATAGGCGCGGTGGGCCAGCTTGAGCGCGTGGAACGCGTTCTGCTCCACCAGGAACACCGTCATGCCCTGGGTCTGGTTGATCTCCTTGATGGCCTCGAAGATCTGCTTCACCACCAGCGGCGCGATGCCGAGCGACGGCTCATCCAGCAGCAGCAGCTTCGGCCGGCTCATCAGCGCCCGGCCGATGGCGAGCATCTGCTGCTCGCCGCCCGACAGGGTGCCGCCGCGCTGGCCCTTGCGTTCCTCCAGGCGGGGGAACAGGTCGTAGACCCGGCGCAGATCCTTCTCGAAATGGGCCGGATCGGCGCGCAGGGCGCCCATCTGGAGGTTTTCGTAGACGGTCATGCGCGGGAAGATCCGCCGCCCTTCCGGCGACTGGGCGATGCCCAGTTCCACCAGCTTGTGGGTGGGGATGCGGGTGATGTCCTGCCCCTGGAAGATCACCTGCCCCTTGCTCGCCTGCGGGCTGCCGCAGACGGTCATCAGCAGGGTGGTCTTGCCGGCGCCGTTGGAGCCGATGAGGGTGACGATCTCGCCCTCGTTGACCTCCACATCCACGCCCTTCAGGGCATGGATCTGGCCGTAGTAGGTGTGTACGCCTGATACGCTGAGCATCTCAGCCCTGCCCTCCCCGCTCGTCATGACCCGTGCCGTGTGCCGGCATCTGGAGGTCGGCGGCGACCTCCTTGGGCAGGTCGTCCTCTTCGTCCTCGCCGAGATAGGCGCGGATCACCGCCGGGTCATTCCTGACCTCCACCGGCGAGCCGTCGGCGATCTTGCGGCCGTGGTCGAGCACCACGACGTGGTCGGAGATCTGCATGACCACGCTCATGTCGTGCTCGATGAGCAGGATGCCGATGCCCTCGGAATCCCGGATGCCGAGCAGAAGGTCGTTCAGCTCCAGCGATTCCTTGGGGTTGAGGCCGGCGGCCGGCTCGTCCAGGCACAGCAGGACGGGGCGGGTGCACATGGCGCGGCAGATTTCCAGACGGCGCTGGTCGCCGTAGGGCAGGCTGCCGGCTTCCCAGTCGGCGCGCTCGTACAGGCTGACCTTGTTCAGCCAGTACTTGGCAAGCTCCAGGGCCTCCTTCTCCGCCTGCCGGTAGGACGGCAGGTTGAGAAGGCCGCCGATGGTCCACATGGACGCCTTCATCAGGCGGTTGTGCTGGGCCACCATCAGGTTTTCCAGCACCGACATCTGCGGGAACAGACGGATGTTCTGGAAGGTACGGGCCACATCCGCCTTCTGCGTGATGCGGAACCCGTCCATGCGCTCCAGCAGGAAGTCGCCCTTCTCGGGGTGGTTCAGCTTCAGCCGGCCGACGGTCGGCTTGTAGAACCCGGTCAGGCAGTTGAACACCGTGGTCTTGCCGGCGCCGTTGGGGCCGATGAGGGCCGTGATCTCCCGCTGGTAGGCCTGGAACGACAGGTCGTCGATGGCCACCAGACCGCCGAACCGCATGGTGAGATGCTCGACGTCGAGCAGAATGGTCTTGTCGCTCATGATTGGCGCGCCCCTCACTTCGCCTGGACCGAGGCGGCGGCAAGCTCCGCCTCCTGCGCCTTCACCGCCTGGGCCTCGATGCCCGTCCGCGGCACGTAGCCGGGCGGGTGGAGGCGGACGGTGGGGTCGCGATGCGACAGCAGGCCGCGCGGACGCCACACCATGATCAGCACCATGGCAAGGCCGAACAGCAGCATGCGGTATTCCGCGAACCCGCGCAGCCATTCCGGCACGATCACCAGGACGAAGGCGGCGATGACGACGCCCATCTGGCTGCCCATGCCGCCCAGCACCACGATGGCGAGGATGATGGCGGACTCGATGAAGGTGAAGCTTTCCGGGCTGATGAAGCCCTGGCGGGTGGCGAAGAAGGCGCCCGCGAAACCGCCGAACATGGCGCCGATGGCGAAGGCCGACAGCTTGGTGTTGGTCGGGTTCATGCCGAGCGAGCGGCAGGCGATTTCATCCTCGCGCAGGGCTTCCCAGCCGCGGCCGACGGGCAGCTTGCGCACCCGCTGGGTAAAGGCGTTGGTGATCAGCGCCAGGATGAGGATGAGGAAATACAGGAAGACGATGCGGTGCATGCTCGAAAAATCGAGCCCGAACAGCTGGTGGAAGGACGTGACGTCCTCCGCCGGCGAGCGCTCGAACGGGAAGCCGAAGAAGCTCGGCCGTTCGATGCTGCCGATGCCGTCAGGACCGCGCGTCACCGGGTACCAGTTGATGAGGATGACGCGGATGATCTCGCCGAAGCCGAGCGTCACGATGGCCAGGTAGTCGCCGCGCAGGCGCAGCACCGGGAAGCCGAGGATGACGCCGAAGCTGGCGGCGAAGATGCCGGCCAGCGGCAGGCAGACCCAGAACGACAGGCCGAAGTGGGTCGACAGCAGGGCGTAGGAATAGGCCCCCACCGCATAGAACGCCACATAGCCGAGGTCGAGCAGGCCGGCCAGACCGACCACGATGTTGAGGCCCCAGCCGAGCATCACGTAGATCAGCAGCGTCGTGGCGATGTCGATCACGTAACGGTCGGCAAAGGGCAGGAACGGCAACGCGAAGGCGAAGATGACGCCGGCAAGGCCGATCCACACGTTAAGGCGGTGGAACTTCTCGCCGGCTGCCTTCAGGCGCGAGGAGGTGCGGGCGGCGGCGCCGCTCTTGGTGCGGATCTGGCCGCGCCAGCGTAGCACGGTCAGCACCATGCGGCCGAGGAACACCAGGCCGACGGCCCAGAAGAACAGTTCCCAGCGGGTCAGCAGGACCAGGTTCGGCCCGTCGTTGTTGGCCTGCAGGCCGAGGAAAGGCAGCGCCAGAATGGCGGCGACGCCGGCGGTTATGGCCGATTCCTTCAGTGCCGCGACCACGTCATACGGGCCTACGGACTTGGCGGCGGCCGCCGCCGAGGGGGAGGCAATGTCGCTCGCCATGGATCAGACCTTCTCGATCTCGGGTTTGCCGAGCAGGCCCGTGGGACGGAATATCAGCACCAGAACCAGGATGCCGAAGGTCGCCACGTCCTTGTACTCGATGGTGAAGTAGGCCGACCAGAAGGCCTCGATGAGACCGATCAGAAGGCCGCCCAGCATGGCGCCCGGCAGGGAGCCGATGCCGCCCAGCACCGCCGCCGTGAACGCCTTCATGCCGGCCAGGAAGCCGATGTAGAAGTCGATCACGCCGTACTGCAGGGTCACCATCAGGCCGGCCACCGCGGCCAGCACGGCACCCATGACGAAGGTGAGCGAGATGGTCCGGTCGACGTTGACGCCGATCAGGCCCGCCATCTTGCGGTCCTGCTCGCAGGCGCGCTGCTGCCGACCCATGGAGGTCTGCGTAATGACGTAGGTGAAGGCGACCATCAGGCCGATGGTCAGCACCCAGATGAACATCTGCAGGAACGACAGCTGCACCGTGAAGCCGTCCGGCCCCGTGTAGAGGGTGAAACCGCCCGAGATGATGGGCTGCAGCGGCTTGACGCGCGCGCCCTGGGTGATCTGGATGTAGTTCTGCAGCGCGATCGACATGCCGATCGCGGAAATCAGCGGCGCCAGGCGGAACGATCCGCGCAGCGGCCGATAGGCGATGCGCTCCACGGTCCAGCCGTAGGCCGCCGTGAACACCATGCCGACCACCAGCATGACAAGAAGCGCGAAGGGCACGCTGTCGATGCCGACGGTGCCGAGCACCAGGAAGGTGATGACCGACAGGAACGCGCCGATCATGTAGATCTCGCCGTGCGCGAAGTTGATCATGCCGATGATGCCATAGACCATGGTGTAGCCAATGGCGATCAGGCCATAGATCGACCCCAGCGTAACGCCGTTGATGAGCTGTTGGAGGAAGTAGGCCACCCTGCTGTTCCCCATGTTTAAATTTTTTTCAAGTCCCAGTTGCACGGTGGGACTAGCAAGGTCGGAAGCGTAATGGACCCAAACGGCCTGTCAAGAAGCTGCACCAACGCCCGTCATGAAATTTCCTTCTTGGATCATGACCTTTGAAAGGGTGTTTCGCGGAACAGACGTTTCGGCGAAACGGCATTGCGCGGACCATTTGTTGCACCGGCGAAGCAGCGATCCGGCCTGCTCGTCTGCGCGTAATGGCATCTGGTCAGCGGGCGCGAGTTGATCTATCTGTTCCGGGTTGGTTCCGAACCTGCAACCGGACCGACCCGCCTGCGCTCTCGCTTTTCCCGGAGTCTCCATGTCGCAGCAGTTCATCCGCGTCAGCGGCGCCCGCGAGCACAACCTGAAAAACATCGACGTCGCCCTGCCCCGCGACAAACTGGTGGTGATCACGGGCCTGTCGGGCTCCGGCAAGTCGTCGCTCGCCTTCGACACCATCTACGCCGAGGGACAGCGCCGCTATGTGGAGAGCCTGTCGGCCTATGCCCGCCAGTTCCTCGAACTGATGCAGAAGCCGGACGTCGAATCCATCGAAGGTCTGTCGCCCGCCATCTCCATCGAGCAGAAGACCACCTCGCGCAACCCGCGCTCCACGGTCGGGACGGTGACGGAGATCTACGACTACATGCGCCTTCTGTGGGCGCGCGTGGGCGTGCCGCACAGCCCGGCCACCGGCCTGCCTATCGAGAGCCAGACGGTCAGCCAGATGGTAGACCGCATCATGGAAATGGGCGACGGCACCCGCCTCTACCTGCTGGCCCCCATCGTGCGCGGCCGCAAGGGCGAGTACCGCAAGGAACTGCGCGAGCTGCAGGCCAAGGGCTTCCAGCGCGTCAAGGTCGACGGCGAGCTGTACGAGATCGACGAGGTGCCCGCCCTCAACAAGAAGGTGAAGCACGACATCGAGGTGGTGGTCGACCGCGTGGTGGTGAAGGAAGGGATCGAGAGCCGGCTGGCCGAATCCCTGGAAACCGCCCTCGACCTCACCGACGGCCTCGCCTTCGCCGAGGATGCCGGCAGCGGCGAGCGCACCACCTTCTCGGCCAAGTTCGCCTGCCCGGTCTCCGGCTTCACCATCGACGAGATCGAGCCGCGGCTGTTCTCCTTCAACAACCCCTTCGGCGCCTGCCCCACCTGCGATGGCCTGGGCGTGAAGATGTACTTCGACCCCATGCTGGTGGTGCCGGACGAGCGCCGGACCCTGCGCCAGGGCGCCGTGGCGCCGTGGGCCAGCACCGGCCAGGTGTCGCCCTACTACCAGCAGGCGCTGGAAAGCGTCGCCGCCCACTTCGGCTGCGACATGGACACGCCGTGGAAGGATCTGCCGGCGGACTTGCAGCGGGTGATCCTCGACGGCTCCGGCAGCACGCCGATCCGCATGAGCTACCGCGATGGCAACCGCGCCTTCACCACCGAGCGGCCGTTCGAGGGCGTCATCCCCAACGTCACCCGCCGCTACCGCGAGACCGAGTCGCAACATGTGCGCGACGAGTTCGACAAGTACCGCGCCTCCGCCCCCTGCGAGGCCTGCAACGGCAAGCGCCTGAAGCCCGAGGCGCTGGCGGTGAGGATCGCCGGCAAGGACATCTCCGAAGTCACCGACCTGTCCATCTCCGACGCCGGGGCGTGGTTCAGCGGCCTGGAAGCGCAGCTGAAGCTCAAGGACCGCGAGATCGCCAGCCGCATCCTGCGCGAGATCAACGAACGGCTGATGTTCCTCAACAACGTCGGGCTGGAATACCTGACCCTGTCGCGCACCTCCGGCACCCTGTCGGGCGGCGAGAGCCAGCGCATCCGGCTGGCATCGCAGATCGGCTCGGGCCTCACCGGTGTGCTCTATGTGCTCGACGAGCCCTCCATCGGCCTGCACCAGCGCGACAACGACCGCCTGCTGGCGACGCTGAAGCGGCTGCGCGACATCGGCAACACCGTGATCGTGGTGGAGCACGACGAGGACGCCATCCGCTGCGCCGACTATCTGGTCGACATGGGCCCCGGCGCCGGCCGCCACGGCGGCACGGTGGTGGCCGAGGGCACGCCCGACGAGGTGATGGCCAACGAGGCCTCGCTGACCGGCCAGTACCTCACCGGCCGCAAGTTCGTGCCGGTGCCGGCGGAACGGCGCAAGGGCAACGGCAAGGTGCTGAGCGTCGTCGGGGCGCGGGCCAACAACCTGCAGAACGTCACCGTCGACTTCCCGCTCGGCACCTTCACCTGCGTCACTGGCGTGTCGGGCGGCGGCAAGTCGTCGCTGGTGATCGAGACGCTGTACAAGGCGCTCGCCCGCACCCTGCACGGCGCCCGCGAGCACCCGGCCCCGCACGACCGCATCGACGGGCTGGTGCATATCGACAAGATCGTCGACATCGACCAGAGCCCCATCGGCCGCACGCCGCGCTCCAACCCCGCCACCTATTGCGGCGCCTTCACGCCCATCCGCGACTGGTTCGCCGGCCTGCCGGAGGCGCAGGCCCGCGGTTACAAGCCGGGTCGGTTCAGCTTCAACGTCAAGGGCGGCCGCTGCGAGGCGTGCCAGGGCGACGGCCTCATCAAGATCGAGATGCACTTCCTGCCCGACGTCTACGTCACCTGCGACGTCTGCAAGGGCAAGCGCTACAACCGCGAGACGCTGGACGTCACCTTCAAGGGCAAGTCCATCGCCGATGTGCTTGATATGACGGTGGAAGAGGCCGCCGACTTCTTCAAGGCGGTGCCCGCCATCCGCGACAAGATGGAGCTGCTGAAGCAGGTGGGCCTCGGCTACATCCACCTCGGCCAGCAGGCCACCACCCTTTCGGGCGGCGAGGCGCAGCGCGTGAAGCTGGCCAAGGAACTGTCCCGCCGCGCCACCGGCCGCACCCTCTACATCCTCGACGAGCCGACCACCGGCCTGCACTTCGAGGACGTCCGCAAGCTGATGGAGGTGCTGCACCAGCTGGTGGAGACGGGCAACACGGTGGTGGTGATCGAGCACAACCTGGAGGTCATCAAGACCGCCGACTGGATCATCGACATCGGCCCCGAAGGCGGATCGGGCGGCGGCCGCGTGGTGGCCGCCGGCACGCCGGAGCACATCGTGACGGCGGACGACAGCTACACCGGCCGCTACCTCAAGCCCTACCTGACCAACACCGCCACCCGGCTGCGGGCGTGACGGGGGAGTCCCCGGGCACAACCGCCTCCGCCTTCCTCTAACCGCTTGGTGTCTTTGTGCCTGTGTGTTTCCCCTCGCAAGCCAGAGGATGAGGCACGCCCAGGCCCCGCCGCCTCCTGGTCCAGCAACCAGGACTTGCGGCGGAGGCCGCCGGCGTGGTCTGCCTTGGCGGCAGCGATTGTTTAACCACCAAGACACAAAGACACCAAGGCGGCGTGCGGGCTGAGGCGATCTGTCTCAAGTGGCCGGCTTCAGGATGTATAGCGGCCGCAGGCCGCAGGATTATCAAACACCGACGTCTTCGCCCTGCTCCGCTCTCCCTGGTGTCTTTGTGTCTTGGTGGTTCCCCTCGCAAGCCAGAGGATGAGGCACGCCCAGCCCCACCGTCTCGTGGCCCAGCAAACCAGGCCTTGCGGCGGAGGCCGCCGGCGTAGCCTGCCGTGGCGGCGGCGATTGTTTAGCCACCAAGGCACAAAGACACCAAGGCGGCGTGCAGGCTGAGGCGATCTGCTTCAAAAGGCCGACTTCAGGATGTATAGCGGCCGTAGGCCGCAGGATTATCAAGCACCGGCCTACTCGCCCTGCTCCGCCCTCCTTGGTGTCTTTGTGTCTTGGTGGTTCCACCCCGCGGCCGAAATGATGCACCACGGCGACCATCCTGCACCGCCCTCTTGGTGTACTTGGTGCCTTGGTGGCTAAACAACCGCCTCCCGCTGACCCGCCGCCTCATGGTCCAGCAGCCAGGCCTTGCGGTGGAGGCCGCCGGCGTAGCCGGTGAGGGCGCCGCGGCCGCCGATCAGGCGGTGGCAGGGGATGACGAGGCTGATCGGGTTGGCGCCGTTGGCGCTGCCCACCGCCCGCGCGGCCGACGACGGCAGGCCGAGCCGGGCCGCCATCGCGCCGTAGCTCAGGCGCTCGCCGGGGCGGAGGGTGCGCAGGGCGTCCCAGACGCGGGTCTGAAAGGGCGTGCCGCGGGCCGCCTTCGGCACCGCCGCCAGCGCGTCCGGATCATCGCCGAAGTAGGCCGCGAGCGGTGCGGCGACCCAGGCGGGCACTGGCGTCTCCGGGCCATCGCACCCGGCCCGCCGCAGCAGGGCGGCCAGGCGGGGGCCGCTGTCGGTGAAGTCGAGCACCACCAGCGCCCCGTCGCGCCACCCGGCCGTCATGGCGCCGAGCGGCGTCGACAGCTGGCCCCAGGCGGCGGCGCTGGCGGTCAGGGCGTGTGGCTCCGGCTGCGCAGCAGGAACTCGCGTCCCACCTTCACCCGTGGCTGGCCGTCGTATTCCACGATGTCGGCGGTGGCGTAGGTCTCGCCCCACTCGGCGGGCAGGTAGCTGCCGGTGCCGATGACGTCGATGGGCGCATTGGCGAGCGCCATCACCTGGCACTTGGCCGGCGAGAACCCCGACGAGGCGACGATCTTCACCTGCCGGAAGCCGGCGGCGTTCAGCTGTTCCCGCGTGTACCAGATGGCGGCGGCGGACACGCCGGTGCCGATCAGGTGGCGCAGTTCCGTCTCGGTGCGATAGCCGCGGATGGCCTTCGGCGCATTGCGCTCCAGCACCTCATAGCTCGCCTGGGTGTCGAGCCCTTCGACATAGCGGCCGCCGTGGGTATCCAGGCGCACGCCGATGCGCCCCTGCTCCGCCAGTTCGGGGAAGCGGCGGCAGACGGCGAGGCTGTCGGTGATTTCCTGCCCGAAGTAGTCGACCAGCACGATGAGCATCTGGTCGGGGAAGGTCTCGTGGAACATCTCGGCGGCGCGCACGGTGGAGCCGGCATAGCCGATGAGGGCGTGCGGCATGGTGCCGCGGCCCTCGGTCTCGCCGAAGAAGTGCGCCGTGGCATCGGTGGCGTTGCCGACGAAGCCCACCGCCCCCACCCGCCGCCGGGCTGCCGCGCTGCCGACCGAGGCGGCATAGGCCATCAGCTCGGCCATCTCGGTGCCGGCGCAGTGGCGGGCATCCATGGCGAGGAAGGCGACGTGCGGCAGTTCCTCGCACATGGCATGGGCGTTGTAGGCGGCGACGCAGGCCGCCCCCAGCTTCTGCAGGAACAGGGTTTCCAGGTCCACCAGCGCCGCGAAGGAGCCGCGGATGTAGGCCATCGGCTCGCCGGCGCCGACCCAGTCGCCCTCGCGGTAGCGTTCCTCGATCTCCACCGTCTGGCCGCGTTCGCGGCAGATGTGGCGGAGCCATTCGCAGGCCAGGCGGCCGGCATAGAGCACCGGCCGGCGCATGAAGACGGCGTAGACCACCTGGGCATCGCCGAACTTCAGCACCACGTCGCGGGTACGGCGGAAATACTTGTCGGTCCAGTCGGGCAGTTCGTCCAGGCTGGGCCACAGGATCACCGGGTCGGGTTTGCTCCCGTCCATTCCTTCCTCCGGAAACCGGCGGCGGTGGCCTGGCCGGATCGAGTTACTGCGCTGCGGTTGCCGCGCTGACCTGCTGGGACCGCTCTTCCTTCAACGCTTCAGAGATCAGGAAGGCAAGCTCCAGCGACTGGCTGGCATTGAGACGCGGATCACACAGCGTATCGTAGCGGTCGGCAAGGCCCGCTTCGGTGATGGCTTGGGCGCCACCGATACATTCGGTGACGTCGCGGCCGGTCATTTCGAAGTGGACGCCGCCGGCGTGGGTGCCTTCCATGCGGTGGACGGCGAAGAAGCCGCGCACCTCTTCCAGCACGCTGTCGAAGGAGCGGGTCTTGAAGCCGCTGCTGGCCTTGATGGTGTTGCCGTGCATGGGATCGCAGGCCCACACCACCTTGCGGCCCTCGTTCTTGATGCGGCGCACCAGGGCGGGCAGGTTCTTCTGCACCTTCTCGGCGCCCATGCGGACGATGACGGTCAGGCGGCCCGGCTCGTTCTTGGGGTTGAGCTGGTCGCACAGGCGCAGCAGGTCGTCGCCCGAGGTGGTCGGGCCGGCCTTCACGCCGATGGGGTTCTCGACGCCGCGCAGGAATTCCACATGCGCCTCGTCCGGGTTGCGGGTGCGCTCGCCGATCCACAGCATGTGGGCGGAGCAGTCGTACCACTTGCCGGTGGTGGAATCGACGCGGGTCAGCGCCTGCTCGTAGGGCAGCAGCAGCGCTTCATGGCTGGTGTAGAAGCTGGTCTCGCGCAGCTGCGGCACGCGGTCCGGCGTCAGGCCGCAGGCCTCCATGAAGGCGAGGCTTTCGCCGATGCGGTTGGCCAGTTCCTCGTAGCGGTGGCCCTGCGGGCTGTGGTCCAGGAAGCCCAGCGTCCACTGGTGGACCTTGTGCAGGTCGGCATAGCCGCCGGTGGCGAAGGCGCGCAGCAGGTTGAGCGTGGCGGCCGACTGGTTGTAGCCGCGCACCATGCGCTCGGGGTCGGGCACGCGGGCTTCGGCGGTGAATTCCGGGCCGTTGACGATGTCGCCGCGGTAGCTCGGCAGTTCCAGGCCGTCGATCACCTCGGTGGGGGCAGAACGCGGCTTGGCGAACTGGCCGGCCATGCGGCCGACCTTCACGATCGGGCAGGAGGCGCCGAAGGTGAGCACAACGGCCATCTGCAGCAGCACGCGGAAGGTGTCGCGGATGCCGTCGGCGGAGAATTCGCTGAAGCTTTCGGCGCAGTCGCCGCCCTGCAGCAGGAACGCCTTGCCCTCGCACACCTCGGCCAGGGCCTTCTTGAGGTTGCGCGCCTCGCCGGCGAAGACCAGCGGCGGCATGGCCCGCAGGGTGGCTTCGGTGGCCGCCAGCTTGTCGGCGTCGGGATAGACCGGGACCTGCTGAATCGGCTTGCTTCTCCAGCTGTCCGGCGTCCAGGTCCCAGGCATATCGGCAATTCCCTTACACAGATCGCTCGCGCGTGTTCATGGAAGGATCACGGTATACGACGCGGACGACCCGAATGCAACGATTCGGGTCGTCCGGCGTGGCAGAAGCCGGGTGATCGGCCGGCGTCTTATTCGGTGTGGTCGGTGGCGGGGTCCGGCACCGGATCGCGCATGGTGACGAACTCCTCCGCCGCCGTCGGGTGGATGCCGACGGTGGCGTCGAACTGCTTCTTGGTGGCGCCGCACTTCAGCGCGATGGCGATGCCCTGGATGATTTCCGGCGCATCGACGCCCAGCATGTGGGCACCCAGCACCTTGTCCGTCTCCGGGTGGACGATGAGCTTCATCACCGTCCGTTCCTCGCGGCCCGACAGGGTGTACTTCATGGGCCGGAAGCGGCTGAGGTAGACCTTCACCTTGCCCACCTTGCGCCGCGCTTCCTCCTCGCTCATGCCGACGGAGCCGACCGGCGGCTGGCTGAACACGGCCGAGGCCACGTTGTCGTAATCCATGACCATGGGGTTGTCGTGGAAGAAGGTCTCGGCGAAGCAACGGCCCTCGTTGATGGCCACCGGCGTCAGGTTGATGCGGTCGGTGACGTCGCCAACGGCGAAGATGCTGTCGACGCTGGTGCGGTTGTGTTCGTCGACGATGACGGCGCCGCTGTCGGTCAGCCGCACGCCCGCTTCCTCCAGCCCCAGGCCCCTGGTGTTGGGCGCGCGGCCGGTGGCGTACATCACCAGGTCGGTCTCGTGCTCCTCGCCGCCGGCCAGGCGCAGGTTGAAGGCGCCGTCGGGGCATTTCTCGATTGAGCGGACGGTGGTCTCGCAGCGCAGGTCGATGCCCTTGCGCAGCAGTTCCTCCTGCAGCGCCGCCCGGATGGTGTGGTCGAAGCCGCGCAGGATCATTTCCTTGCGGATCAGCAGGGTGACCTGGGCGCCGAGGGCGTGGAAGATGCCGGCGAACTCCACCGCGATGTAGCCGCCGCCGACGATGGTCACCCGCTTGGGCAGGGTCGGCAGGTCCAGCGCCTCGTTCGACGTGATGGCGTGCTCGATGCCGGGAATGTCGGGCAGCGTCGGCCAGCCGCCGACCGCCAGCAGGATCTTGTCGGCCGTGTAGGTCTTGCCGTCGACGGCCACCGTGTGGGCATCGACGATGGTGCCGCGGCCGCGCAGCAGCTCCACCTTGTTGTCGCGCAGGATGCGTTCATAGACGCCTTCCAGGCGCTCCAGCTCGCGGTCCTTGTTGGCGATCAGGGTCGGCCAGTCGAAGCGGGTTTCGCCGACGCTCCAGCCGTAGCCCTTGGCGTCCTCGAAGTCCTCGGCGAAGTGGGCGCCGTAGACCAGCAGCTTCTTCGGCACGCAGCCGCGCATGACGCAGGTGCCGCCGACGCGCGAGTTTTCCACGATCGCGACCTTGTGGCCCCAGCCGCCGGCCAGCCGCGTCGCCCGCACGCCGCCGGACCCGGCTCCGATGGTGATGAGGTCGTAATCGTACTGCGCCATGGCGTCGGGTTCCTCCTGCGGTGACGGACGGGGGACGGAGCGCCCCACATGGGGGGCGCCCCACGATGCCGCAAGCGGAGGGCCGGGCGCAACCGGCCGTTCGGCCGGTCAGGTATCCTCGTACTCCGACGGCGGCACCACCTCGCCCGGTTCCGCCCCGTGCGGCGGCGGTTCGGCGGAGGGCGGCAGCGGCGGCGTGGCGGGCGCCCCGCCCTCGCCCTGTTCGGTGAAGCCGTCGAAGAACCGCTGCATCTTGCGGAACTGGTCGGCCACCCACGGCTTGGCCGAGTCGTAGCCCGCCTTGGCCTCGCACACCGCCCGGTCGGCGGCGCACGACGCCTGACAGCCGGCCGAGGCCGCCGCATCATCGGCGTAGGAGCGTTCGCAGCGGGCGACACAGGCATCGAAGGTCTGGCCGCAGGCCGCCGCCGCCTGCTCGTCGGCGGCTTGTGCGGAGGCGGCCTGGACGACGACAAGCGCCAGCGCGAGAACGGCAGGCAGGACGGAAAGCGAGCGCGGCACGATGGGCTCCTGGCCGGTGGACGGGCCTGTAGTGTCGTCGCAAAAGGTGGCGACACCAAGACCAACGGGTGCCGGCGCCGGAGGCTCAGATGTCTTCCACCACCGCCGTGCGCTCGCCGCCGGCGTCGCCGGTATTCACCACCGTGGAGGGCTCCAGCAGCATGACCTCGCACTCCGCCTCGGCCACCGGCTTGTGCTCCACCCCGCGCGGCACCACGTGCAGCTCACCGGCGGAGAGGGTGACGCGGCGGTCGCGGTAGTCGATGTGCAGGGTGCCGCGGTGGACGAAGAACAGCTCGTCGGTGTCGTCGTGCTTGTGCCAGACGAACTCGCCCTGCACCTTCACCAGCCGCACGTCGTAATCGTTCAGCCGCGCCGCCCGCTTCGGCTGCCACTGATCGGTGAACGAGGCGAACCGTGCCGCCAGATTGACCACATCGCCCATGGCCGGAGCCTCCCGTTATCGCCGTTGCTTCGCTACAGCCTCGGTGGAACGGGGCACCCCGGCCAGGGCCGCATGGCGTCACTCCACCGTGACACTCTTCGCCAGGTTGCGCGGCTGGTCGACGTCGGTGCCCTTCAGCACCGCCGTGTGGTAGGCCAGCAGCTGCACCGGGATGGCGTAGAGGATGGGCGCGACAAAGGGGTTCACCGCCGGCATGGGAATGGCGTAGAGCGCCGTTTCGCTCATGCGCTGCACGCCGTGGGCGTCGGAGAAGAACACCACCTTGCCGCCGCGCGCCACCGTCTCCTGCACGTTCGACGCGGTCTTCTCGAACAGGTCGTCGTCCTCGTCCGGGGCGATGACGATGACCGGCACGGTCTCGTCGATCAGCGCGATGGGGCCGTGCTTCATCTCGCCCGCCGCATACCCTTCGGCGTGGATGTAGCTGATTTCCTTCAGCTTCAGCGCCCCTTCCAGGGCGATGGCGTAGGACGTGCCGCGCCCGAGGTAGAGCACGTCGCGGGCATCGGCGACAAACTGGGCGATGTCGCGGATGCGCTCGTCATGGGCCAGCACCTCGGCGGCGCGGCCCGGCACCTCGGCCAGCGCGCCCGACAGCGCCTGTTCCGTCTTGCGGTCGATGGCGCCCTTGGCGCGGGCGAGCGCAATGGTGAAGCAGGCCAGCACGGTCAGCTGCGTCGTGAACGCCTTGGTGGAGGCGACGCCGATCTCCGGCCCCGCCAGGGTGTGCAGCACGGCGTGGCTTTCGCGCGCCATGGAGCTTTCCGGCGAGTTGACGATGGCGATGGTGTTCTGCCCCTCCGCCTTGCAGTGGCGCAGGGCGGCAAGCGTGTCGGCGGTTTCGCCCGACTGGCTGATGAACAGCGCCAGGCCGCCGTCGGTCAGCACCGGGCGGCGATAGCGGAACTCGCTCGCCACGTCGATTTCCACGGGCACGCGGGCGAGTCGCTCGATCCAGTACTTGGCGACCAGACCGGCGTAATAGCTGGTGCCGCAGGCGACGATGGTCACCTTGGGCACGGCGGCCAGATCGAAGGGCAGGTCCGGCAGGGTGATGGAGCCCTGCGCCGGGTTGTACATGGCGTTGAGCGTGTCGCCGATGACCTGCGGCTGCTCGAAGATCTCCTTGGCCATGAAGTGGCGATGCTCGCCCTTGCCGATGAGGGCGCCGGACAGTGCCGTCTGCCGCACCTCGCGCGCCGCCGGCTGGTCTTCGGCGTCGTAGAAGGTGGCGCCTTCCAGGGTCAGCACCACCATGTCGCCTTCTTCCAGATAGGCGATGCGCTGGGTGAGCGGCGCCAGCGCCAGCGCGTCGGAGCCGAGGAACATCTCGCCGTCGCCGTAGCCCACCGCCAGCGGGCTGCCCATGCGGGCGCCGATGAGCAGGTCGTGGCGGCCGGCGATGAGGATGCCGAGCGCGAAGGCGCCGTGCAGGCGCTTCAGGCTGCGCTGCACCGCCTCCACCGGCTGCAGGCCCTGGTCCAGGTGGTGGTGGATCAGGTGGACCACCACCTCGGTGTCGGTGTCGCTTTCGAAGGTGCGACCGACGGCCTGGAGTTCCGCCTTCAGTTCCTGGAAGTTCTCGATGATGCCGTTGTGCACCACCGCCACGCGGGAGGATGCGTGCGGATGGGCGTTCACCTCGTTCGGGCGGCCGTGGGTGGCCCAGCGGGTGTGGCCGATGCCGACGGTGCCGTCGATGGGCTTTTCGCGCACGCGGGCGTCGAGGTTGGCGATCTTGCCCTCGGCGCGGCGGCGGTCGATGGAGCCGTTGACCAGCGTCGCGATGCCGGCCGAATCATAGCCGCGATACTCCAGCCGGCGCAGGCCGTCGATGAGCAGCGGCGCCACTTCCTGCCGTCCGATGATGCCGACGATGCCGCACATGGATCAGGCCTCCTTCTTGCGCTGTGCCTTGAGCGCGGCCATGCGCTCGCGGAACCGGATGGCCCAGCCGCCGCGGGAGATCTGCTCTCCGCGGGCAACGGCCAGGGCGTTGGACTCGACGTCATGGGTCACCACCGAGCCGGCGCCGACGATGGCGCCGTCGCCGATGCGCACCGGCGCCACCAGGGCGCTGTTGGAGCCGATGAAGGCGCCGGCGCCGATGTCGGTGTGGTACTTCATGAAGCCGTCGTAGTTGCAGGTGATGGTGCCGGCGCCGATGTTGGCTCCGGCGCCGACGCGGGCATCGCCGATATAGGTCAGGTGGTTGACCTTGGCGCCCGGCTCGACCACTGCCTTCTTGATTTCGACGAAGTTGCCGATGTGGGCGCCCTCGCCCACCGCCGCGCCGGGGCGCAGGCGAGCGTAGGGGCCGAGGATGGCGCCGGTGTCCACCGTGCAGTCCTCGAAATGGCAGAAGCCCTTGATCTCCACGTCGTCGCCGATGGTGACGCCGGGGCCGAAGGTGACGAAGGGGCCGATGCGGACGTCGCGGCCGATGCGGGTGTCGTGGCTGAGGAACACTGTCTCCGGCGCCGTCAGGGTGGCGCCGTTGTCCATGGCGGCGCGGCGCAGGCGGGCCTGCAGCACGCCCTCGGCCACCGCCAGTTCGGCCCGGCTGTTGACGCCCAGAAGCTCGTCCTCCGCCCCCTCCACCACGGCGCAGGTCAGCCCGTCGGCGCGGGCCAGGGCGACGATGTCGGTCAGGTAGAACTCGCCCTTGGCATTGTCATTGCCGACGCGGTCCAGCAGCCCGAACAGCCGCGCCCCGTCGATGCACATGACGCCGGAGTTGCACAGCGGGATCGCCAGCTGCTCGGCCGTCGCCTCCTTGGCCTCGACGATGGCTTCCAGGCTGTCGCCCTGCATCACCAGGCGGCCGTAGGCGCCCGGCTGGGCGGGGCGGAAGCCGAGCACCACCACCGCCGGCTGCGGTGCGGTGCGGCGGGCGGCCAGCATGCGCTCCAGGGTTTCCGGGGCGATCAGCGGCGTGTCGCCGTAGAGCACCAGAACGTCGCCGTCGAAACCCTCCAGCTCGCGGCGGGCCTGCAGCACGGCATGGGCGGTGCCCAGGCGGTCGGCCTGCACCACCGTCGGGCGCGGCGCCACGGTGCGGCTGACGATGTCCATGTCGGGGCCGATGACCACCACCGTGCGTTCGGCGGCGATGCGGTCGACCGTCGCCAGCAGGTGGCTGACCATGGGGCGGCCGCCGATGGGGTGCATGACCTTGGGCAGGGCCGACTTAATGCGCGTGCCCATGCCGGCGGCGAGGACGATGGCGGCGGTTTTGCTTTTGCTCATGGATTCCGAGGTAGGCTAGATAAGGTTTGGATACGCTGCGGCGGACAGTGCCACAGGTGACGGCCTCCGCCAAAACAAACATTGTTTCACCGTGTTGCAGGACGGCATGACCACTTCCCCACCGCTCGCGCTCCTTTTCGATCTCGACGGCACGCTGGTTCACAGCCTGCCCGACCTGACGCTCGCCCTGAACCGCCTGCTGGCGGAGGAAGGGCGGCGCCCCGTTTCCGAACCGGAAGTGGCCCGCATGGTCGGCGACGGCGCCCGCGTGCTGGTCGAGCGCGCCTTCATCGCCACCGGTGCGGCAGCCGGCGAGCCCGATCTGGACATGCTCACCGGCCGCTTCGTCAGCATCTATGAGACGGCAGCCACGGGCGGAACACAACCCTACCCTGGCGTCGTAAGCACGCTTGTGAAGCTGGCCGAGCGCGGACACCCGATGGCGGTATGCACGAACAAGCCCTATCGGCCGACCATGGTCCTCCTGGAGGCGCTAGACCTTCTGCGTTTCTTCCCGGTGGTGATCGGCGGTGGGTCGACCGCCGAACGCAAGCCGCACCCGCAGCCGGTGCTGGCGGCGCTCGCGGGGCTGGGCGCATCGGCCTCGCGGGCGCTGATGGTCGGCGACGGCCTCAACGACGTGCTGGCGGCGCGTGGCGCGGGGGTGCCGTGCGTCTGCGTCTCTTACGGCTATCCCCATGGTGCGGTGGAAGAATTCGGCGCGCTGGCGGTCATCGACCGGTTTACCGACCTGCCGGCGATCATCGCGAAGAATTTTTGAAAAAAGGGTTTGACAGGGGGGCCTCGGGCTTCGTATATACCGGCTCCCACGACGGAGGCACCGCCGAACGGCACCGCCCCCGACGGGGACCGAGAGAGATGGGCGATTAGCTCAGCGGGAGAGCACACCCTTCACACGGGTGGGGTCGTAGGTTCAATCCCTACATCGCCCACCATCTCCTCTCAGGAATGACATCCGGGCGCCGCTGCCAGTCAGCCGGCGCCCGTGTCGTTTTCAGCCCCTTCCACGTCACCCCTTCGGGACATGGAGCGCCACATGGCGGCGGTGCCGGTTCTCTTCCTCGACATCAAGGCCTCCGCCGTCGACGGCTGGCCGGTGGAAATCGCCTGGGCGGCGGCCGACCTGCAGGCCGGCGAAAGCTGGCTGGTGCGGCCGGTGGCGGAGTGGGACGACCTGCCATGGTCGGCGGAGGCGGAGGCCCTGCACGGCCTGACGCCGGAGCGGCTGGAAGCCGACGGCACCGACCCGCGCCGCATCGCCGCCCGCCTGAGCGAAGACCTCGCCGGCTGCCGGGTGGTGTGCGAGGCGCCGGAGGCGGTGCGCGGCTGGCTGCAGGCGCTGTTCGATCAGTCGCCGCTGCCGCAGCCGCCGCACGTCGCCGGCTCCGCCAGCCTGCGGCCGCCGCCCCTGCCCGCCGACGAACCCGCGCTCATGCGCCTGCGCGCCCGCGCCGGGCTGACGCCAGGGCGGGCGCTGGACGATGCCGTCGCCCTGGCGCTGGCCTGGGCGCTGGCCAAGGGGACGGAGGACGCCGAGGACCTAGCCGCCGACGCCCGCGACCTCGTCGCCTTCGCCGGGCGGCCGGACGGGGATTGACCGGCGGCGTCGGGGACCGATGTTAGGGAGACCCGACCGCCCTGCCCCGCGCCGCCGCCGGAGGAGCCCGTGCCGTCCGCCCGTCCCGCCGACCCCAGCCGTCGCCGCCTGCTCGCCGGTGCCGCGGCCGCCGCCCTGCTGCCGGCCCTCGGCCCGCTGACCGCCACCCCGGCCGGCGCGGCCGACCCCGCCGACATCCTGCGCCGCCCCATCCCCTCCACCGGCGAGGAGATCCCGGTGGTCGGCATGGGCACCTGGATCACCTTCAACGTCGGCGACAGCGAGCCCCTGCGCCAGGACCGGCTGGAGGTACTGCGCACCTTCCTGGCGCTCGGCGGCGGCATGGTGGACAGTTCCCCCATGTACGGCACGGCGGAAGAGGTGGTCGGCTGGTGCCTGGAACGGCTGCCGGCGGCGGAGACCGCCGGCCTGTTCTCCGCCACCAAGGTGTGGACCACCTGGCTGATGCGCGACGGGCCGCAGCAGATGGCCGAGTCCCGCCGTCTGTGGGGGCTCGACCGCTTCGACCTCATGCAGGTCCATAACCTGGAGGACTGGGAGGATCACCTGCCGACGCTCGCCGACGACAAGGCGGCCGGGCGGGTGCGGTACGTGGGCGTCACCACCTCCCACGGCCGCCGCCACGACGAGATGGCGCGCATCATGGAGCGCCACCCGCTCGACTTCATCCAGATCACCTACAACATCCTCGACCGCGAGGTGGAGGACCGCCTGCTGCCGCTGGCGGCCGAGCGCGGCATCGGCGTCATCGTCAACCGGCCGTTCCGCCAGGGCAGCCTGTTCCGCACCGTCGCCGGCCGGCCGCTGCCCGGCTGGGCGGCGGAGATCGGGGCCGCCACCTGGGCGCAGGTGATGCTGTCGTTCGTCGTCTCCCATCCCGCCGTCACCTGCGTCATCCCCGCCACCACCCGCGTCGACCACATGCGGGAGAACATGGCGGTGCTGCGCCACCCGCTGCCCGATGCCGCCCTGCGCCGGCGCATGGCCGACGACCTGCGGGCGCTGTAGCCATGCTGCCCTTCTCCGCCGATGTGCTGGCGTCGCTGCTGGCCCGCTACAACAGTGCCCTGTGGCCGGCGCCGCTGGCGGCGCTGGTACTGCTGACGGGGGTGCTCGGCCTCGCCCTGCAACGGGCGGAGGCGGCGGGGCGCATCGCCGCCCTGACGCTGGCGGCCGGCTGGGCGTGGACCGGCATCGCCTTCCACGCCGCCACCTTCGCCAGCCTGAACTTCGCGGCGCCCATCTATGCGGTGCTGTTCGTGGTGCAGGCGGTGCTGCTGGTGTGGACAGGGGCGGTGCGGGACGCCATGCCGCTCGCCCGCCCGCAGGGACCGGCCGAGGCCGCCGGCCTCGGCCTTGCGGTGATCGCCCTGGCCGGCTGGCCGCTGCTGGCGCTCGGCTCGCGGCAAGGGCTGGCGGCGGCGGCGGTGGGCGGCGTGGCGCCCGACCCGACCGCCCTGTTTACCCTCGGCGTGCTGCTGCTGATGCGCGGCCGCACGCCCTGGCATCTGGCGGCGCTGCCCATCGCCTGGAGCTTCGCCGGCGGCGCCACCGCCTGGGCCCTGGGCGGCGGCCCCGCGACCTTGCAGGCGCTCGCAGGACTGGCCGCCATCCCCCTGATCTACCTCAAGAACCGCCGCGTGCGACAGGGCCTGCCGGGCTGACCGTCGGCAGCGCCAGGGCAACCGCGAAGGCCACCGCCAGCATGGCGGCGCTGGCCCACAGGGTGGCGGTCAGCCCGGCCACCTGGTAGAGCACGCCCGACAAAAGCGTCCCGCCCAGCCGCCCGACGGCGTTGGCCATGTAGTAGAAGCCGACGTTGAGCGCCACCTTGTCGGCATCGGAATAGGCGACGATCAGGTAGCTGTGGACGGCGCTGTTGACCGCGAAGGCCACCCCGAACAGCAGCAGCCCGCCGATCAGCACCACCGCCGTATCGCCGCCGCTCAGCCCCAGCAGGCCGGGCGACAGGGCCAGGGCAAGGGCCGCCGGGATCACCGCCAGCAGCCCGGCCCAGACGCGGGCGGCCCGTGCCCCGGTGGCGGCGTCGGTGGTGCGGCGGAGCAGGCCGGGCACGCTCGCCTGCACCATGCCGTAGCCGATCACCCACACCGCCATGAAGGTGCCGACGGCGTAGAAATCCCACCCAAGCGTCGAGGACAGGAAGATCGGCACGCCGACCACGAACCACACGTCGCGGCTGGCGAACAGGAACACGCGGGCGAGCGACAGCAGGTTGATCTCGCGGCTTTTGGAGAACAGCTCGCGGCCGCGGATCTTCTCCTTGGCGCGGCCGAGGTCGGTCTTCAGGGTGGCGAGGCGGAGCACCAGCACCACCGCCAGCATGGCCGCCATGAGGTACAGCGCCGGCGCGAACCCCACCGCCGACAGCAGGAAGCCGCCGAGGAAGAAACCCACTCCCTTAAGCGCGTTCTTCGACCCGGTCAGCAGCGCCACCCAGCGGAACAGCAGGCCCTGGGTGCCGTCGGCGGTGCTTTCCGTCACCACCAGCTTGACCGCCGACTTGCTGCTCATCTTGGTGAGGTCCTTGGCGACGCCGGACAGCGCCTGCGCCGTCATCACCCAGGCGACCGACAGCGCCATGGCCCAGTCCGGGCTCACCCGCGACAGCAGCAGCAGCGCCGCGATCTGGATGCCGAGACCGCCGAACAGGGTCAGCCGCAGGCCGAAGCGGGCGCCGATCCAGCCGCCGACCAGATTGGTGACGATGCCCATGGCCTCGTACAGCAGGAACAGGAAGGCCAGTTCCACCGGCGTGAAGCCGAGCCGGTGGAAGTGCAGCAGCACCAGCATGCGCAGGGCGCCGTCGGTGAGCGTGAAGGCCCAGTAGGCGGCGGTGACGGCGGCGTAGTTGCGGCGGTCGGACATGGCGCGGCGGCTCAGCGGCTGCGGCCGACCAGTCGGCACAGCTCCATCATGCGGTTCACGTAGCCCCACTCGTTGTCATACCAGGCGTAGACCTTCACCTGCCGGCGGTTGACCACCATGGTGGAGGGGCCGTCGACGATGGCCGAGCGCGGGTCGTCGGTGAAGTCGGTGGAGACCAGCGGACGCGGCTCGAAGCCCAGGATGTCCTTCAGCGGCCCGGCCTCGGCAGCGGCGCGGAACAGGGCGTTGACCTCCTCGACGCTGGTGTCGCGCGCCACCTCGAACACGCAGTCGGTCAGCGAGGCATTGAGCAGCGGCACCCGCACCGCATGGCCGTTCAGCTTGCCCGTCAACTCCGGGTAGATGAGGGCGATGGCGGTGGCGGAGCCGGTGGAGGTCGGGATCAGCGCGTTCAGCGCCGAGCGGGCGCGCCGCAGGTCCTTGTGGGGAGCGTCGACGATCACCTGGGTGTTGGTGACGTCGTGGATGGTGGTGATGGAGCCGTGGACGATGCCGATGGACTCGTGGATCACCTTCACCACCGGCGCCAGGCAGTTGGTGGTGCAGGATGCCGCCGTCAGCAGCCGGTGCTTCGCCGGGTCGTAGAGGTGCTGGTTGACGCCCATGACGATGTTCAGCGCCCGCTCGTCCTTCACCGGCGCCGCCACCACCACCGTGCGGATGCCCTTGTCGAAATAGGGCTGCAGGCTTTCCGGCGTGCGGAACTTGCCGGAACATTCCAGCACCACGTCGACGTCATCGCCGGTCCAGGGGATATCGGCGGGGCTTTTCGCCTCGGTGAAGGGCAGCCGGCGGCCGTCGAGGATCAGCGCCTGCTCGTCAAAGCCGATGTCCCGCCGCCAGCGGCCGTGGACGGTATCGAACTCCAGCAGGTGGGCGGCGACTTCGGGGCCGCCCTTGATCTCGTTGACGGCGACGAACTCCACCTCCGGCCAGCCGTGGGCGGCGCGGACGGACAGGCGCCCCATGCGGCCGAAGCCGTTGATGGCGATGCGCAGGGTCATGACGGCGTTCTCCCCAGACGGGCGGCGACGGCGCGGCCGCGGTCGTACCAGCCGCGGCTGGCGTTGGTGATCCTCACCGCGGTCAGCATCACCGGCACCTCCACCAGCACGCCGACGACGGTGGCGAGCGCCGCGCCGCTCTCGAAGCCGAACAGGCCGATGGCGGTGGCGACGGCCAGCTCGAAGAAGTTGGAGGCGGCAATCAGCGCCGACGGCGCGGCGATGCAGTGCTGCTCGCCGGTCATGCGGTTGGCGAGGTAGGCAAAGCCCCAGATGAAGAACACCTGGATGATGATGGGCACCGCCAGCAGGGCGATGACCAGTGGTTGATCGAGGATCTGCTCGCCCTGGAAGCCGAACAGCAGCACCAGGGTCAGCAGCAGCGCCGCCAGCGACGCCGGCTGGATGGTCTTCAGCACCCCGGCCAGCGCCGCCTCGCCGCCCCGCCGCAGCAGGGCGCCGCGCCACAGGTGGGCGACGATCACCGGCACCACCACGAACAGCAGCACGGAGATCAGCAGCGTCTCCCACGGCACGATGATGCTCGACAGGCCGAGCAGTAGGGCGACGATGGGGGCGAAGGCGAACACCATGATGGTGTCATTGAGGGCGATCTGGCTGAGGGTGAAGTTGGGCTCGCCGTCGGTCAGGTGGCTCCAGACGAACACCATGGCGGTGCACGGCGCCGCACCCAGGATGATGAGTCCGGCGATGTAGCTGTCGATCTGCGCTTCCGGCAGCCAGGGGCGGAACAGCCAGCCGATGAACAGCCAGCCGAGCACCGCCATGCTGAACGGCTTCACCGCCCAGTTGGCGATCACGGTGACGCCGACGCCGCGCCAGTGCTCCTTCACCTGCGCCAGGGCGCCGAAGTCCACCTTCAACAGCATGGGCACGATCATCAGCCAGATGAGCACCGCCACCGGCAGGTTGACCTGCGCCACTTCCATGCGGCCGAGGGCCTGGAACGGCCCCGGCATCAGATGGCCGAGGCCGATGCCCACCACGATGCACAGCGCCACCCACAGCGTGAGATAGCGTTCGAACAGACCCATGGCGGCCCCGCCGCCGCCCTTACGCGCTGCCGACATTTGCAGCCTTGTCCTCCGTCTGGTCCATGCGCCCGATATCGTCCAGCCGCCGCTGCAGCGACAGCTTGTCCAGCGACCGCAGCGGCAAGGCGCAGAAGATGCTGATGCGGTTTGCGAGCATGCGGTAGACGTCGGCGAAGACCAGCGCCCGCTGCTTGGCATCGGCCACGAACGCCACCGGGTCGGGCACGCCCCAGTGGGCGGTCATCGGCTGGCCCGGCCACACCGGGCAGACCTCGCCGGCGGCGTCGTCGCAGACGGTGAAGACGAAATCCATTTCCGGCGCGCCGTCCCTCGCGAACTCGTCCCAGCTCTTGGAGCGCAGATGGCCGGTCGGGTAATTGTTGCGCGCCAGCAGCGCCAGCACCTCCGGCGCCACCGTGCCGCGCGGCGTGGAGCCGGCGGAAAAGGTGCGGAAGCGCCCCTGCCCTTCGCGCTGAAGGATGCACTCGGCCATGATGCTGCGGGCCGAATTGCCGGTGCAGAGGAACAGCACGTTGTAAACCTTGTCGGGGGCGAGGGTCATGACCGTCTCCGGGGTGCGCGGACCGAGGCAGAGGTCGGGACGGTTGCCGCAGCATGTCTCGACCAGAAAGGCCGCCAGGGCCTCGGCGGCCATGGCGTTGGCGGTGTAGACGACGGTGCGCCCCTCCTTGCGGCTTTCCACCAGCCCGGCCACCCGCAGGTCGCGCAGGTGAAAGGACAGCGTCGGCTTCGGCATGCCGAGCGCCGCCGCCAGGTCACCGTGGATCATGCCCGCCGGGCCGCTTTGCAGCAGCAGTCGCCAGGCATCGAGCCTCGCCTCGCTGGCAAGGGCGGACAGCAGGGTTACGGCGTCGCGCGTCTTCATGGGATCACTGTTCCAGAATTCCAAACCGGTTTCAAGTGACGGTTCGGCGACAGGGCCCTGCCACAACGACGACGCCGGAGCCCTGGGGAGGCTCCGGCGTCGGCAGGCGTGGGGATGGAGACTGCACCGCCTCAGCGCAGCAGGCGCGGCAGCCAGGTGGCGATCTGCGGCATGAAGTAGACGACCGCCATGCCGGCAATCTGCAGCATCACGAAGGGAATGACGCCGCGGTAGATGTCCACCGTGCGCACCGACGGCGGCGCCGCCCCGCGCAGGTAGAACAGCGAGAAACCGAAGGGCGGCGTCAGGAACGAGGTCTGCAGGTTGATGGCGATCATCACCGCCAGCCAGATGGGGTCCATGCCCATGGCGAGCAGGATCGGCACCACGATGGGCAGCACGATCACCGAGATCTCGACGAAATCGAGGAAGAAGCCGAGCACGAAGACCACCGCCATGACGAACAGCAGCGCCCCGGTCTCGCCGCCCGGCATGTCGTGCAGGAAGGCTTCCACCCGCGCATCACCGCCGAGGCCCCGGAACACCAGCGAGAACACCGAGGCGCCGATCATCATGGCGAAGATCATGGAGGTGACGAGCGTGGTGGAGGCCATCACCGGCCGCAGCACCCCCACCCGCGCCGCCCGCCACAGGGCGACGAAGATGCCCCAGAAGGTGACCGCCGTCAGCCCCGCCGCCACCCAGACGCCGATGCGCTCCGCCGCGCTCGCCTGGGTGCGGCCGATGCGCAGGTCGAGGAAGCTGGTCAGCACCAGCATGGCGACGATGGCCACCCCGGCCGCCACGAAAGGCCAGCGCGACCGTTCCGGCATCAGGCGCGGCCCGGCCAGCATGAGGGCGCCCACCGCTCCCACCGCCGCCGCCTCGGTCGGCGTCGCGATGCCGCCGAGGATGGAGCCGAGCACGGCGACGATCAGCACGATGGGCGGCACCAGCACCTTGCCCAGGTGGCGCAGCACCACCGCCAGCGGCAGGCCGTCGTCGCCGGGAATGGCCGGCGCCGCCTGCGGCCGCAGGAAGGCGAGGCCGAGCACGAACAGGATGTAGAGCGCGACAAGGCACAGGCCGGGGATGAGGGCGGCGGCAAAGACGTCCCCGACCGAGATGGTCTCGACCGAAAACCGCCCCATGGCGAACTGCGCCTGCTGATAGCCCGACGACATCACCTCCGACAGGATGATGAGCATGGTCGACGGCGGGATGATCTGCCCGAGGGTGCCGGCGGAAACGATGACACCGCTCGCCAGCGGCTTGCCGTAGCCGTAGCGCAGCATGGTCGGCATGGCGATCAGCGCCATGGTGACGACGGTCGCGCCGACGATGCCGGTGGAGGCCGCCAGCAGCATGCCGACGATGATGACGGAAACGGCAAGGCCGCCGCGCACGCCGCGGAACAGCTTGCCCATTTCCTCCAGCAGTTCCTCGGCGATGCGGGAGCGTTCAAGGATCACCCCCATCAGCACGAACAGCGGAATGGCGAGCAGGATGTCATTGGTCATCAGGCTGAACACCCGCTGCCCCAACGCCGCCATCAGGTTCATGTTGAAGTGGCCGAGCGCCATGCCGAGGGCGGCGAACAGCACGCCGATGCCGGCCAGGGTGAACACCACCGGATAGCCGAGCAGGATGCCGCCGCACAGGGCGGCGAACATGATGAGGTCCAGGTTGTCGGCGAGCAGGCTCATGACCGCGCCTCCCGCTCACCGGCGCCCTGCCCCGCGTCAGCCTCGCCGCCCGCCAGCACCGCCAGATTGCGCAGCGCCATGGCGGTGCCCTGGACCAGCAGCAGCACCGCGAAGGCCGGGATCAGGCTTTTCAGCAGGAACGACGCCGGAATGCCGCCGACCGAGATCGGCCCTTCCAGGATCTGCCACGACCGCCGCACGAAGGGCCAGGTGTAGTAGAGGATGACGCCGCAGGTCGGCAGCAGGAACACCAGGGTGCCGAGCAGGTCGATCAGCGCCCGGCGCCGCGGCGAGGCGCTGCCGTAGAAGATGTCCACCCGCACATGGCCGTCGTGCAGCAGGGTGTAGCCGGCGCCGAGCATGAACAGGGCGGCGTGCAGGTAAAGCTCCGCCTCGGCCAGCATGATGAAGCTCATGCCGAACACATAGCGCAGCACGACGATGGCGAACTGGATCAGCATCATGCCGATGGCGAACCACATCACCACCGCCCCGACGGCGGCATTGATGCGGTCAAGCCCGGCACTGACGCGCGAAAGCAGGCTGGCGGCGGTGGTGGCGGCCATGGTCCCCCCTCGGCGGTGGCAGGCGTCCGGCGGCGGTGCCTGCGACACCGCCGCCGGAGCGGAACGGGCGTCAGGACGGGAAGTCGTAGTCCATGGCGCGCGCCTGATAGAACCCGCCGTCGGAATAGGTCATGTACTCGGCGGTCAGGGCCCGGTAGGCGAGGAAGCTTTCGACGATGCGCTTGACCAGTTCATCCTGGTTGTCGCGCAGTTCGGACACCACCTTGCCCGTCTCGCTGCCGATGGCGCGGACGACGTCGTCGGGCAGCTTCTTCACCTGCACGCCGTGCTCCTTCACCAGCATGGGCAGGGCCTTGGCGTTGTTGGTGTTGTATTCGGTCAGCACCTGGTCGTAGAGCGACTGGCAGGCCAGCTGAACCGCCTGCTTCAGGTCGTCCGGCAGGCCGTTGAAGGCATCCATGTTGATGCCGCATTCCTCGGCCGAGCTGGGTTCGCCGATGCAGGGGTAGTAGTAGTTCTTGGCCACCTGATAGAAGCCGAGCGCACTGTCGCTCCACGGGCCGATGAACTCGCCGGCATCCAGCGTGCCCGACTGCAGGGCCTGGAACATCTCCGCCCCGCCCATGGCCTGCACCGCCATGCCGAGCCGCGACAGCACCTCGCTGTTGAGGCCGGTGGTGCGGAAGCGCAGGCCGCGCAGGTCGTCCAGCGAGTTGATCTCGTTGCGGAACCAGCCGAAGAACTGGGCGCCCGAGTTGCCGCACAGGAACGGCTTGATGTTGAAGCGGGCGTACAGCTCGTCATACAGCGCCTGGCCGCCGCCATGGTTCATCCAGCCCGACTGTTCGATGGCGGTCAGGCCGAAGGGCTGCGAGCCGAACAGCAGGAAGCCGATGGACTTGGAGCCCCAATAGGCCGGCACCGAGTGATAGAGCTGCGCCGTCCCCTCCGACACCGCATCGAACACGCCGCGGCCGGGGACCAGTTCGCCGGCGGCGGAGACCTTCACCTCCAGCCGGCCGCCGGACAGCGCCGTGATGCGCTCCGCCAGCAGGTTGGCGGCGACGCCCGGCCCCGGCAGGTTGCGCGGCCAGCTGGTGACCATGGTCCACTGCTGGCGACCCTGGGCGAGCGCCGGCGCCGCAAGGCCGGAGCCGACGGCGGCAGCGGCGGCGACACCGGCGGCGCCGGTGGAAGCACTCTTCAGAAACGTCCTGCGATCCATTGCCTGTACTCCCTGTTCGGTGGCTTTTATGTCTTTGTTTCGCTTCAGGACTTTCGATGATACCCCACTGCCCTATTCAAGAAAGGGCAGCTTCAGCCCGTGGGTACGGGCACACTCCCGAGCGATCTCGTAACCCGCGTCGGCGTGGCGCATGACGCCGGTGGCGGGGTCGTTCCACAGCACCCGCTCGATGCGGCGGGCGGCGGCCTCGCTGCCGTCGCAGACGATGACCATGCCCGAGTGCTGCGAATAGCCCATGCCGACGCCGCCGCCGTGGTGCAGGCTGACCCAGGTGGCGCCGCTGGCGGTGTTCAGCAGGGCATTGAGCAGCGGCCAGTCGGAAACGGCGTCGGAGCCGTCCATCATGGCCTCCGTCTCGCGGTTGGGGCTGGCAACGGAGCCGGAGTCCAGATGGTCGCGGCCGATCACCACCGGCGCCTTCAGCTCGCCGGTCCGCACCATCTCGTTGAAGGCGAGGCCGAGGCGGTGGCGCTGCCCCAGGCCGACCCAGCAGATGCGCGCCGGCAGGCCCTGGAAGTGGATGCGCTCCCGCGCCATGTCGAGCCAGGTGTGCAGGTGCGGATCATCGGGGATCAGTTCCTTCACCTTGGCGTCGGTCTTGTAGATGTCCTCCGGGTCGCCGGACAGCGCCGCCCAGCGGAACGGCCCGATGCCCTTGCAGAACAGCGGCCGGATGTAGGCGGGCACGAAGCCGGGGAAGGCGAAGGCGTTCTCCAGCCCCTCGTCCTGCGCCATCTGGCGGATGTTGTTGCCATAGTCGAAGGTGGGCACGCCCATGGCGTGGAAGTCCAGCATGGCCTGGACGTGGACCTTCATGGACTGCTTGGCCGCCTTCTCGACCGCCTTCGGGTCGCTCTCGCGGGTGCGTTCCCACTGCTCCAGGCTCCAGCCGGCCGGCAGGTAGCCGTTGATGGGGTCGTGGGCGGAGGTCTGGTCGGTCACCCCGTCGGGGCGGACGCCGCGCCGCACCAGTTCGGGGAAGACCTCGGCGGCGTTGCCCAGCAGGCCGATGGAGACGGCCTTGCCGGTGGCCTTGGCCTCGTCGAGCCAGGCCAGCGCTTCGTCCAGGCTGGCGGTGGTGCGGTCGAGGTAGCCGGTGCGCAGGCGCATGTCGATGCGGCTCGGCTGGCATTCGACGGCCAGCATGCTGGCGCCGGCCATGGTGGCGGCCAGTGGCTGGGCGCCGCCCATGCCGCCGAGGCCGCCGGTGAGGATCCACCGCCCGGTCAGGTCGCCGCCGTAGTGCTGGCGGCCCATCTCGACGAAGGTTTCATAGGTGCCCTGGACGATGCCCTGGCTGCCGATGTAGATCCACGAGCCGGCCGTCATCTGGCCGTACATCATCAGCCCCTGGCGGTCCAGGTCGTGGAACTTGTCCCAGGTGGCCCAGTGCGGCACCAGGTTGGAATTGGCGATCAGCACCCGCGGCGCATCGGCGTGGGTGCGGAAGATGCCGACCGGCTTGCCCGACTGCACCAGCAGCGTCTCGTCGTCGGCCAGGGTCTTGAGCGCCGCGACGATGCGGTCATAGCTTTCCCAGTTGCGCGCCGCCCGCCCGATGCCGCCATAGACCACCAGATCCTGCGGCCGTTCGGCCACGTCGGGGTCGAGGTTGTTCATCAGCATGCGCAGCGGCGCCTCGGTCAGCCAGCTCCGGCAGGTCAGGTCCGTGCCCCGGGGGCTGCGGATGACGCGGGCGTTGTCGAGGCGGGACGTGTCGGTCATGGACGGGGGTCTCCCTGATCGGGTTCTTCGTGGTGTTTCAAAGGGCCTGCATCAGCGGCACCGCACCCGGCTGGGCGCGGAACCAGGTGCCGAGGCGGAAGCGGGTGCCGGGGTGGACCATCACCGCCAGCGTCACCACCTTGGCCTGCACCCAGGTGCGGCGGGTGAGGCGCAGGCAGGGTTCCGTCGGCGCGATGGCGAGCAGCCGCGCCGCCCCCGCCCCCGGCAGCGCCGCCTCGATGACGTGCTCCACATCCGGGGCGCCGTAGAGGCCGGTGAGGTAGGCGGTGGTGGTCAGGCGGCTGAAATCCTGGTCGATGTAGCGCGGCGCCATCTCCGGGTTGACCCAGCGCTCCTCGTACTGGATCGGCACGTCGTTCTCGCAGTGGAGGACGACGGAATGGAACAGCCGCGCCCCTTCCGGCAGGTTGAACTGCCGCGCCAGCGGCCCATCGGCCGGCACCGCGGTCAGCCGTTCCACCCGCGCCGAGTGGCGGTTGCCGCGCTCGGCAATGTCGTCGGCGATGGACTTCAGCTCGACGATGGACACACTCGGCCGCCGCTCGGCGACGAAAGTGCCCACCCCCTGCACGCGGCTGAGCAGCCCTTCGTCCTGCAACTCGCGCAGGGCGCGGTGGACGGTCATGCGGCTGACCTTGAATTCCTCCAGCAGCCGGTGTTCCGACGGCACCTGATAGCCCTCGGGCCACTCGCCGGAGAGGATGCGGCTGCGGATGGTGTCCTTGATGCGGCGGTAGAGGGCTTGCGTCATGACGGCCGCGGCTCCCGCACGGCGCCGCCGTTGACCACCGCGGCGCAGGGGTTGAAGCCGACCATGTAGGCGAGATCCGCCGGCGAGCCGATGCGCCACAGCGCCATGTCGGCCCGCAGGCCCGGCCGCAGCACGCCGCGATCAGACAGGCCCAGGGCGCGGGCGGCGTGGCGGGTGACGCCGGCCAGGGCTTCCTCCGGCGTCAGGCGGAACAGGGTGCAGGCCATGTTGACCATGAGCAGGAGGGAGGTGACCGGCGCCGTGCCGGGGTTGCAGTCGGTGGCGACGGCCATGGGCACGCCGTGGGCGCGCAGCAGGTCCATGGGCGGCAGTCTGGTCTCGCGCAGCACGTAGAAGGCGCCCGGCAGCAGCACCGCCGTCACCCCCGCCGCCGCCATGGCGCGCACGCCGGCTTCGTCCAGGTGTTCGATATGGTCCGCCGACAGGCCGCCGAACTCCGCCACCAGCGCCGCGCCGCCCAGGTTGGACAGCTGCTCGGCATGCAGCTTCACCGGCAGGCCGAGGCCGCGCGCCGTCTCGAACACCCGCCGCGTCTGGGCCGGCGAGAAGCCGATGCCTTCGCAGAAGGCGTCCACCGCATCGGCGAGCCCGGCGGCGGCGGCGGCCGGCAGGGTCTCGCGGCACAGCAGGTCGACATAGGCGTCGGGGTCGGCCTTGAACTCCGGCGGCACCGCATGGGCGCCGAGGAAGGTGGTGCGCACCGCCACCGGCCGCACCTCCGCCAGCCGGCGGGCGACACGCAGCATGCGCAGTTCGGTATCGGTATCAAGGCCGTAGCCCGACTTCACTTCCACCGTCGTCACCCCTTCCGCCAGCAGGGCGTCGAGGCGCGGCAAGGTGGCGGCCAGCAGGGCATTCTCGTCGGCGGCGCGGGTGGCGCGGACGGTGGACAGGATGCCGCCGCCGGCGCGGGCGATCTCTTCATAGGGCACGCCCTGCAGCCGCATCTCGAATTCCCGGGCGCGGTTGCCGGCGTAGACCAGATGGGTGTGGCAGTCGATCAGCCCCGGCGTCAGCCAGCCGCCCTGCCCGTCCTGGACCTCAGCGGCGAGCGACTCGGGTGCGGCCGGCAGGTCGGCACGGCGGCCCACATGCACGATGCGGCCACCCTGCACCGCCACGGCGGCATCCTCGACAGCGCCATAAGGGGCGCCGCCCGGTTCCAGGGTGGCGGCGTGGACGTTGATCCACAGGCTGTCCCAGCGGGCGCCGGCCGTCATGTGCAAGCCTCCTGTCCCGGCCGCCCCGCGCCCCGTATCCGAGTTGCGGGATCGGCCTTGCCTTTGTTGTCTGAACTTGTATAGGCTTGCCTATAATATCGGGGAGGCGTCCATGCGCAAACTGTTTTTCCGCCGGGCTCTGCTGCCGCAGGGATGGGCCGAGGCGGTGGCGGTAACGGTCGACGACACCGGCCGCATCACGGAAGTCGAGAGCAATGCTCAGCCTTCGCCGGAGGCCGAGACGGTGGCCGGCATTGCCCTGCCCGGCCTCGCCAACCTGCACAGCCACGCCCACCAGCGCGCCATCGCCGGCCTGGGCGAACGCTCCGGGTCCGGCGGCGACAGCTTCTGGAGCTGGCGCGAGGCCATGTACCGGGCGGTGGCGCGACTCGACCCCGAGGACTTCGAGGCGGTGGCGACGCAGCTCTATGTCGAGATGCTGAAGGCCGGGTACACGGCAGTGGCGGAGTTCCACTACCTGCACCACGCCCCCGACGGCCGCCCCTACGCCGACCCGGCGGAGATGGCGCACCGGGTGGCGGCGGCGGCGCAGGCGGCGGGGATGCCGCTGACCCTGCTGCCGGTCCATTACGCCGCCTCCGGCTTCGGCGGCCTGCCGCCGACCGAGGGGCAGCGCCGGTTCATCCACGACCTCGACGGCTTCCTGCGCCTGACCGAGTCCCTGCGCGCCGCCTACGCCGGCCGCGACGACGTGGTGGTCGGCATCGCCCCCCACTCCCTGCGGGCCGTGCCGGGGCAGGAGTTGCAGGCGCTGGCGGCGGCGACGCCCGACGGCCCCATCCACATCCACATCGCCGAACAGACGCGCGAGGTGGACGACTGCCTCAGCCACACCGGCCGCCGCCCGGTCGGCTGGCTGCTGGAGAACCTGCCGGTGGACGGCCGCTGGTGCCTGATCCACGCCACCCACGTCACGGCGGAGGAAGTGGCCGGCATGGCGCGGGCCGGCTGCGTCGTCGGCCTGTGCCCGACCACCGAGGCCAACCTGGGCGACGGCCTGTTCCCGGCGGAAGACTATTTCGCCGCCGGCGGCGCCTTCGGCATCGGCTCCGACAGCCATATCTCGGTCAGCCCGGTGGAGGAACTGCGCTGGCTGGAATACGGCGCCCGCCTCACCCACCGCCGCCGCACCGTGCTGGCCGGCGGCCCCGACCGCAGCACCGGCCGCACCCTGTTCGAGACGGCGGCGGCGGGCGGCGCCCGGGCCTGCGGCTTCGCCACCGGCGCCCTGGCGGTCGGCCGGCGGGCCGATGTGGTGGTGCTCGACGATGCCCACCCGCTGCTGGCCGGCCGCAGCGGCGATGCGGTGCTCGACAGCTGGATCTTCGCCGGCAACGCGGCCCTGGTGCGCCATGTCTACATCGCCGGCCGCGCCGTCGTGCGCGACGGCCGCCACCCGCTGGAAGATCAGGCGGCGCGGCGCTTCACTCCCGTTCTTGAAAGGCTCTTCGCGTGACCGACAGCATCGTCCTCACCCCCGGCGGCCTCAGCCTCGACGCCCTGCGCCGCATCTACTTCGACGCCGCCCCGCTGACGCTGCCGGAGGACGCCCGCGCCCGCATGGCCGCCTCCCGCGCGCTGGTGGAGCGGATCGCCGCCGGCGATGACGCCGTCTACGGCATCAACACCGGCTTCGGCAAGCTGGCGCAGAAGCGCATCGCGGCGGAAGACCTGGACCAGCTGCAGCGCAACCTCATCCTTTCCCACGCCACCGGCATCGGCCCGGCGCTGGACGACGGCGTGGTGCGGCTGGTGCTGGCGAGCAAGATCGCCAGCCTCGCCGTCGGCGCCTCCGGCGTGCGGCCGGAGCTGGTGGAGGCGCTGCTGACCCTCTACCACCGCGGCGCCCTGCCGGTGATCCCGTCCAAGGGCTCGGTCGGCGCCTCCGGCGACCTCGCCCCGCTCGCCCACATGACCGGCGTGCTGCTCGGCATCGGCGAGATCCGCCTTGGCGGCGAGGTGATGCCAGCGCCGGACGGGCTGCGCGCCATCGGCCTCGCCCCGGTCGACCTGAAGGCCAAGGAAGGCCTCGCCCTCATCAACGGCACCCAGGTGTCGACGGCGCTGGCGCTCGCCGGGCTGTTCGAGATCGAGCGCTGCTTCAAGGCCGCCATCATCTCCGGCGCCCTGTCGGTGGAGGCGGTGAAGGGCAGCCACAAGCCGTTCGACCCGCGCATCAGCGCCCTGCGCGGCCAGCCGGGGCAGATTGCCGTCGCCGGGCTGTTCCGCGACCTGCTGGGCGGCAGCCCGCTCAACGCCAGCCACCAGGGCGAGGCCTGCGACCGGGTGCAGGACCCCTATTCCCTGCGCTGCCAGCCGCAGGTGATGGGCGCCATCCTCGACCAGATGCGCATGGCCGGCCGCACCCTGCGGATCGAGGCCAACGGCGTCACCGACAACCCGCTGGTGCTGACCGACACCGGCGAGGTCATCTCCGGCGGCAACTTCCACGCCGAGCCCGTCGCCATGGCCGCCGACCAGCTGGCCATCGCGGCGTCGGAGATCGGCGCCCTGGCGGAACGGCGCATCGCCATGCTGATCGACGCCTCCATCAGCGGCCTGCCGCCCTTCCTGGTGGCGGAGCCGGGGCTCAACTCCGGCTTCATGATCGCCCACGTCACCGCCGCCGCGCTGGCGAGCGAGAACAAGACCCTGGCCCACCCGGCCAGCGTCGACAGCCTGCCGACATCCGCCAACCAGGAGGATCACGTCAGCATGGCCACCTTCGCCGCCCGCCGCCTGCGCGACATCGCCGGCAACGTGGCGGAGATCGTCGGCATCGAACTGCTGGCCGCCGCCCAGGGCCTGGAGTTCCACCGCCCGCTGCGCAGCTCCGCCCCGGTGGAGCAGGCCATGGAGCGCATCCGCGCCCGCGTGCCGCGGTATGAGGTCGACCGCTACTTCGCGCCCGATCTGGTCGCCATCGGCACCCTGGTGCGCGGCGGCGGTTTCGACGACATGGTGGTGGTGGCGCTGGAGGATGCGCCATGACGGCCGCCCCCGCCGCCGCCCCGGCCGCCATTTTCGACCTGACGCCGGGGGACTCGCCGCTGGTGGTGAGCATCCCCCACTGCGGCACCGAACTGGCGCCCGACCTCGCCCGCCGGCTGACCGACGAGGCGCTGACCCTGCGCGACACCGACTGGCATGTGCCGCGCCTCTACGACTTCGCCGCCGGCCTGGGGGCGACGGTGATCGCCGCCCGCTTCAGCCGCTATGTGGTCGACCTCAACCGGCCGCCGGACGGGGAAAGCCTCTACCCCGGCCAGGCCACCACCGGCCTGTGCCCGACCACCCTGTTCGACGGCAGCCCGCTCTACCAGCCGCGCGGCGAGCCGGACGCGGCCGAGGTGGCGGCGCGGGTGGAAACCTACTGGCGGCCGTACCACGAGGCCCTGGCGGCGGCCATTGCGGCGGCGAAGGACCGGCACGGCTTCGCCCTGCTCTACGACGCCCATTCCATCCGCAGCCGGGTGCCGCGCCTGTTCGAGGGCCGGCTGCCCGACTTCAACCTCGGCACCGCCCGCGGCACCAGCTGCGACGCCGCCCTGCGCGACCGTCTGGCGGCGGTGCTGACGGCGGCGGTGGAGGCGGACGGCTATACGGCGGTGGTCGACGGCCGCTTCGTCGGCGGCCACATCACCCGCGCCTACGGCCAGCCGGCGCAGGGCGTCCATGCCGTGCAGATGGAGCTGGCGCAGGACGCCTACATGGACGAGACGGCGCCGCCCTTCGCCTACCGCCCCGCCAAGGCCAACCGGCTGCGGCCGTGGCTGCAACGGCTGCTGGAGGCCATGACCGACTGGCGCCCCGCCGCCGCCTGACGCTACCATGCCCGCGGACGGTCTGCGGGAGGGGCGGCGGTGGCGGAAAGCGGCACAGGAACGACGGATCACGGCCGCCATCTGGTGCTGGTGGGCGGCGGCCACAGCCATGTCTACGTGCTGAAGGCGTTCGGCGAGCGGCCCATGGCCGGCGTGCGCCTGACACTGGTGTCGCGGCGGCGGGAAACCCCCTATTCCGGCATGCTGCCCGGCCACATGGCGGGCTTCTACAGCCATGCTCAATGCCACCTCGACCTCGCCCGCCTGGCCGCCTTCGCCGGCGCCCGGCTGGTGGTGGCGGAGGCGGTGGGCATCGACCGGAACGCCCGCCTGCTGCACCTGGAGGACGGCACCGCCCTGCCCTACGACCTGCTGTCGCTGGACATCGGCTCCACCCCGCGCACCGACGACGTGCCCGGCGCCCTCAGCCATGCCACCCCGCTCAAGCCGGTGGACCACCTGTCGGCGCGCTGGCAGGCGGTGGTGGAGCGGGCGGAGGCGGCGCCCCGGCCGCTGGCCCTGGCGGTGGTCGGCGGCGGCGCGGCGGGGATCGAGGTCGCCCTGTGCGCCGAACACCGCCTGCGCGGCCGGGCGACGGCGACGCTGGTCACCGCCGGCCGGGTGCTGGCGGGCGGTCCGCCGCGGGCTCGCCGCCTGCTGCTGGCGACGGCGGCGGCGCGCGGCATTGCAGTGGAGGAACAGGCGCCGGTGGCGCGGGTGGAGGCCGGGCGGCTGCGGCTCGCCGACGGCCGCACCCTGCCCTTTGACGACTGCCTGTGGGCGACCCAGGCGGCCGGGGCGCCCTGGCTGCGGGCGACCGGCCTCGCCCTCGACGAAGCCGGCTTCATCCGCGTCGGCCCCACCCTGCAAAGCGAGACCGACCCGCGCATCCTGGCCGCCGGCGACGTCGCCACCATGGTCGCCCACCGCCGCCCCAAGGCCGGCGTCATGGCGGTGCGGCAAGGTCCGCCGCTGGCCGCCAACCTGCGCCGGCTGCTCATTGGAACGGCGCCGCAGCCGTTCAGGCCTCAGCGCCGTTTCCTCGCCCTCATCGGCACCGGCGACGGCCGGGCGGTGGCCGCCTGGGGACCGTTCGCCGTCGCCGGCCACTGGGTGTGGCGGTGGAAGGACCGCATCGACCGCCGCTGGATGGCAGCCTATCAGTCCCTCCCTGCCGCCGCCGCGACCGGGCCGGATCAGCCGGCCGAGGGCACCTCCGTCTCCGGCGCCTGAGCGGCGGCGGCGCGGCGGCGTTCCCGCCGTTCGCGCAGGCTCTCCACCAGCATGAAGAACATCGGCACGAACAGGGTGGCGAGGAAGGTGGCCGCCAGCATGCCGCCGATGACGCCGGTGCCGATGGAATGGCGGCTGGCCGAGCCGGCGCCGCTCGACAGCGCCAGCGGCACGCAGCCGAGGATGAAGGCCAGCGACGTCATGATGATCGGCCGGAAGCGCAGGCGCGCCGCCTCGATCGCCGCCTCCTTCACCGACAGCCCCTCGCGCCGCTTCAGCGAGGCGAACTCGACGATCAGGATGGCGTTCTTCGAGGCGAGGCCGATGAGCGTCACCAGGCCGATCTGGAAGTAGACGTCGTTGGCGGTGCCGCGCAGCCAGATGGCCAGCAGCGCCCCGAACACGGCGAACGGCACCGCCGTCACCACCGCCAGCGGCAGGCTCCAGCGTTCGTACTGGGCGGCGAGGATGAGGAACACCATGACCAGGCCGAGCACGAAGGCGATGGCCGAGGTGCCTTCCGTCGTCACCTCCTGGTACGCGGTGCCGACCCAGCCGAGGGTGTAGTTCTCCGGCAGCACCTCCGCCGCCACCGCCTGGAAGGCCGCCAGCGCCTGACCGGAGCTGACGCCCGGCGCCGGGTCGCCGGTGATCTTGGCGGCGGGGAAGACGTTGTAGCGCTCCATCAGGTCCGGCCCGGTCACCCGCTTGACGGTCACCAGGGCGTCGAGCGGGATCATGTCGCCGCCGGCGGAGCGCACGAAGACATGGCGCAGATCCTCCGGCTTGGCGCGGAAGTCGGACTCCGATTGCAGGCTGACGCGGAAGGTGCGGCCGTAGAGCGTGAAGTCGTTCACATAGAGCGAGCCGAAGGTGCTCTGCATGGTGGCGAACACGCTGTCGATGGGAACGCCGAGGGCCTTCGCCTTGGCGCGGTCGAGGTCGATGTAGTACTGCGGCACGGCGGTGTTGAAGGTGGTGCGCACGCCCGCCAGATCGGGCCGCTGGTTGGCGGCGGCGACCAGCCGGTTGGTGACCTCCGCCAGCCCGGCGGCATCGTCGCCGGCGCGGTTTTGCAGGTAGACCTCAAAGCCGCCGGTGGTGCTCATGCCCATGATGGGCGGCGGGTTGATCATGAAGGCCAGCGCCTCCTGCGAGGTCATGGCCGCCATGCCGGAGAGGGTACCGGCCAGCACGCGGGCATCATCCTGCCGCGCGGTGCGCTCCGACCAGTCCTTCAGCGACACGAAGCTGACGCCGGCGCTGGTCTTCTGCGAGCTGGACAGCAGGTCGAAGCCGGCGAAGGTGACCACCGAGTCCACCGTCTCCTGCGCCAGCAGCATGTCGGTCAGCTTGGTCATCTCTGCCTCGGTGCGGCTGAGGGACGAGGCCGGCGGCAGCATGGCGATGGAGAACAGCACGCCCTGGTCTTCCTCCGGAACCAGGGTGCCGGGGATGCGGTCGAACAGGTGCCAGGTGGCGCCCAGCATGGCCAGACACAGCATCAGGCCGAGCCCGGCGCGCTTCAGGAACAGCCGCACCCCGGCCAGATAGCCGCTGGTGGCGCGGTCGAAGGCGGCGTTGAACCAGCGGAACGGCGCCGCCGGCTCGTGATGGCCGGGCTTCAGCATCAGGGCGCAGAGGGCCGGCGTCAGGGTCAGGGCGACGATGCCCGAAATGGCCACCGACACGGCGATGGTGATGGCGAACTGCTTGTACATGACGCCGGTGAGGCCGCCGAGGAAGGCAACCGGAATGAACACCGCGCACAGCACCAGCACGATGGCGATGACCGGCCCGGTCACCTCCTGCATGGCCTGGATGGCGGCGTCGCGGGGGCTTTTCTTCTCCGTCGTCATGACGCGCTCGACGTTCTCCAGCACCACGATGGCGTCGTCGACCACGATGCCGATGGCCAGCACCATGGCGAACAGCGTCAGCAGGTTGATGGAGAAGCCCATCAGGTAAAGGCCGGCGAAGGTGCCGATGATCGACACCGGCACCGCCAGCAGCGGGATGATGGTGGCACGCAGGTTCTGCAGGAACAGGAAGACCACCAGCACCACCAGCACCAGCGCCTCGATGAAGGTCATGACGACCTCGTCGATGGACACCTGCACGAAGCGGGTGGTGTCGAACGGCACGGCGTAGTCCAGACCGTCGGGGAAGCGCTGCGCCACCCGTTCCATGGTCGCCTTCACCGCCTCCGCCGTCTGCAGGGCGTTGGCGCCGGGCTGCAGGTAGATACCCATGGCGATGGCCGGGCCGCCGTTGTAGGTGGCGGTGAAGGAATAGTCCTGCGCCCCCAGTTCGATGCGCGCCACGTCGCCCAGCCGCAGCGCGGCGCCGGAGGCGTCGGAGCGCAGGATGATGTCGGCAAACTCCTCCGCCTCCGCCAGCCGGCCCTGGGTGCGGACGCTGTAGGTGAAGGCGTGGGCGTCGGCAATGGGTTCCTGGCCGAACTTGCCGGCGGCGAACTGGGCGTTCTGCTCGCGCACCGCCGCCGCCACGTCGGCGGGCGTCAGGTCGTACTGGGCCAGCTTGTCCGGCCGCAGCCAGATGCGCATGGAATAGTCCTTGGCCCCGAACAGCGAGGCATCGCCGACGCCCGGCGTGCGCTTCAGCTCGTCCAGCACGTTGAGAAGGGCGTAGTTGGAGACGAACACCGGGTCGTGGGTGCCGTCCGGCGACTGCATGGTCACCACCTGCAGGATGGAACTGGACCGCTTGGTCACCTGCACGCCCTGGCGGCGCACTTCCTCCGGCAGGGTGGCGAGCGCCGCCTGCACGCGGTTGTTGACGTCGATGGTGGCCTGATCGGGGTCGGTGCCGACCTCGAAGGTCACCGTCAGCGACATGGTGCCGGCGTCGGAGTTGGACGACCGCATGTAGATCATGCTGTCGACGCCGTTGATCTGCTGTTCCAGCGGCGCCGCCACGGTCTCGGCGATCACCTCGGCGCTGGCACCGGGGTAGCTGGCGCTGACGTTGACTTCCGGCGGCACCAGCTGCGGGTACTGCTCCACCGGCAGGCCGCGCATGGCGGCCAGACCGGCGATGACGATGATGATGGACAGCACCGTCGCGAAGACGGGCCGGTCGATGAAGAAGCGGGCGATCATCGCCGGGCCTCCTGCTGCTGCTCGCCGGTGCCGGTGCCGGTGCCGCCATCGGGCGCCGCGGCGGTGGCCGAGACAGCCTGCACCGGCGCACCCGGCCGCACCTTGATGACGCCGCCGGTGATGACGCGGTCGCCGGTGGCGAGCCCGGCCTCGATCACCCGTGCGCCATCCACCAGCGCGCCGGCGGTCACCGGGCGCGGCTGCGCCTTGTCCTCGCCGTCGACGACGTAGACGAACGGACCCTGCGGCCCCTGCATCAGCGCCTTGTCGGGGATGAGCGCGACGCCGTTCTGCACCAGCCCCTTGGCCCGCACGCGCACGAACTGGCCGGGCAGCAGGCGGTGATCGGGGTTGGGCACGATGGCGCGGGCGCGGATGGTGCCGGTGTTGGGGTCGACGCCGCTGGCGGTGAAGTCCACCCACCCTTCCTGCGGATGCACGCTGCCGTCGCCGAGCACGATTTCCACCGCCACCCGGCCGTCCTCGCCCTCGCGGCTGGCGCGGCCGCTTTCCAGCAGGCCGCGTTCCCGCATGCGCTCCGCCTCCGGCATGGCGAAGACGACGTGCAGCGGGTCCAGCTGGGTGATGGTGGTCAGCAGGCCGTTGTCGGCGCCGGTGCCGACCAGACTGCCCTCGGGCAGGTCTTCCAGGCTGGTGACGCCGGAAATCGGCGCCTCGACGGTGGTGTAGCCGAGGTCGATGCGGGCCGAAGCCACTTCCGCCTCGGCGGCGGCGACGGCGGCGCGGGCCAGGTCCAGTTCCGCCTGGGCATCGTCGCGGGTGCGAGCGCTGATGGTGCGCGACTGCCACAGCTCCGCCACCCGGGCCCAGTTGCGTTCCGCCTGCCGCAGGCCAGCGCGCGACTGCTGCAACCCGGCCTCGGCGGCGTTCAGGCGCACCTGGAACGGCTGCGGGTCGATGCGGAACAGCAGGTCGCCCTGGGCCACCGCCTGCCCTTCCACATAAGTGCGCTCCAGCAGGATGCCGGCCACCCGCGCCCGCACCTGCACCTCCCGCGCGCCCTGGGTGCGGCCGGCGTATTCGCGGGTGAGCGGCACGTCGGTCAGCGTCACCTGCTGCACGGTCACCGCCGGCGGCGGCGGCGCGCCGGGCGTGGCCGCCGCCTGGGCACCGCCGGCACCCTCGTCACAGGCGGCCAGCGCCGCCACCATCGCCACCACCCCGGCAAGGCGCGTCAGGCGCCCCTTCGTTGCACGCTCGTGCCCCATGATCCTGGTCCTTCGTCGCATGACTCTCGTGGCGGCGAATTTAGATACATACATGGATGTTTGTAAAGAGCCTCGACAGCCTCCGCCCGGGGCGCTATATCCCGTTCTGCGGAGTGGAATGGCCAAGGCGGGAACGGCAATGGCGCGCAAGACCAAGGCGGAAGCCGAGCTGACGCGGGATGCGATCCTGGATGCGGCGGAGGCGATCTTCTTTGAAAAGGGGGTGGCGCGGACAACGCTGGACGAAATTTCCCGCGCCGCCGGGGTAACCCGCGGGGCGCTGTACTGGCACTTCCGCAACAAGGCCGACGTGCTGACGGCGCTCATCCACCGCGTCGAGTCGCCCATCGACCACCTGCTGGCGGACATCGCCGAGGCCGATGCCGGCGAACGCGACCTGCTCGACCGCACCCGCCAGGTGTTCCGCCGGGTGTTCGAGGAACTGGCCGAGGACACCCAGCGCCAGCGGGTGTTCACCATCCTCATCCAGGGTACCGAACTGGTGGGCGAGATGCAGCCGGTGCAGGACCATTTCGACGCCAAGGGCCAGCGGCTGGTGGCCGAGATCCGCCGGGTGCTGGAACGCTGCCGCGCCAGCGGCGAACTGCCTCCGGAGGTGGACCCCGCCCTCGCCTCCTCCGCCGTGCATGCCTTCGTCATCGGCATCCACATGCTGGCCCTGCGCTGCGGCGGGCCGCTGGACCTGCGCTGCGACGCCCCGGCGATGATCGACATGTTCTTCGCCGGCCTCGCCCGCGGACGCCTCCCCCGCCCCGAAAATCACACCGAGATTGCGTAGTTCATTTATTTAACCACAGATTTTTGTTGTTTATGTCTGTTGACTTCCCCCTCGGCTCATCGTAGTTAAGGGGGACGGCGCCGATTTGAGCATCAGCTTGCGGGCGCGTTACAAATGCAGCTAAAGCGACGGGTCCAGACCGCCCGGCTGCAAGCTGCGGCGGTTTTTTCTTTGCTTTCGGTCTGACCGACGACTGTCCGCCACCCGCCGCGCCCCCTGTCGGGCGCCAACGCCCGACCCTTGCCTGCGCGAAGGAGGTCCCATGGCCCAGGAACGCACCAAACTGTCCGCCGTCGAGGCCATGAAGGCCGACAGCCGGGGCCTGCGCGGCAGTCTGGCCGCCGAACTGGCCGACCTGGCGACGCCCTTCACCGAGGAAGCCTATCAGCTGCTGAAGTTCCACGGCTCCTACCAGGGCTTCGACCGCGACACCGCGACGGCCCGCAAGCAGCAGGGCCTGAGCAAGGAATACCAGCTGATGGTCCGCGCCAAGATCCCCGGCGGCCGGCTGACGGCGGCGCAGTACCTGGCGCTCGACGCGCTGGCGGACCCTTACGCCGACGGTTCGCTGCGCATCACCACGCGGCAGGGCATCCAGTTCCACGGCATCGTCAAGGGCGACCTGAAGGCGACCGTGCGCGGCATCAACGACGCCCTGCTGACCACGCTCGGCGCCTGCGGCGATGTGGTGCGCAACGTCGTCACCCACCCCGCCCCCATCGCCGATGCGGTCCACCGCCGGCTGGAGGCCGACGCCAAGGCCATCTCCGCCCGCTTCGGCTGGAAGTCGCGCGCCTATCACGAGATCTGGCTCGACGGCGAGCCGCTGCCGCCGGATCAGGACGGGGCGGACGAAGAGGACGCCGTCTACGGCCGCACCTACCTGCCGCGCAAGTTCAAGATCGGCCTCGCCACCCCGGCCGACAACAGCATCGACGTGCTGACCAACGACCTCGCCATCATCGCCCTGTTCGATGGCGATACGCTGCAGGGCTACAACCTCGCCCTCGGCGGCGGGCTCGGCCAGACCCACAACCGGGCCGACACGTTCCCGCGCCTCGCCACGCCCATCGCCTTCGTCGGCCCCGACGACCTGATCCGCGGCATCGAGGCGGTCATCGCCGTCCACCGCGAGCACGGCAACCGCACCGACCGCAAGCGCGCCCGCCTCAAGTACGTGGTGGAAGACAAGGGTGCCGCCTGGGTGAAGGCCGAACTCGACCGCTTCTACGGCGCCCCGCTGGAAGACGCTCGCCCGACGCCCGCCTTCCAGGTGCCCGACCACATGGGCTGGCACCCGCAGGGCGACGGCCGCTGGTACCTCGGCCTGCCGGTCTCCAGCGGCCGCATCAAGGACACCGAGACGGTCCGCCTGCGCACCGCCCTGCGCGAGGTGGTGGCCCAGTTCGCCGTCGACCCGGTGCTGACGCCGGAACAGGACATCCTGCTGTCCAACATAGCCGACGACGACCGCCCGCGCGTCGAGGCGCTGCTGCGCAACCACGGCGTGGCGCTGGCCGAAGACCTGCCGCCGCTCGCCCTCACCACGCTGGCCTGCCCCGCCCTACCCACCTGCGGCCTGGCGCTGGCGGAGGCGGAGCGGGTGCGCGATCCCTTCGTCGCCGCCATCCACGGCGAACTGGAAAGCCGCGGCCTCGGGGGCGAGCGCCTGAGCCTTCGCATCACCGGCTGCCCCAACGGCTGCGCCCGTCCGTCGACCGCCGAGATCGGCCTCGTCGGCCGCACCCCCGGCCATTACGCCATCTACGTCGGCGGCGCCGTCGAGGGCACCCGCCTCAACGACAAGCTGCTGGAGCGCGTGCCGCAGGACGCCGTGCCGCCCACCCTCGGCCGCCTGTTCGGCCTGTGGGCCGCCGAGCGCCAGGGCCGCGAGGGCTTCGGCGACTTCGCCCAGCGCGTCGGGCTCGACCGCCTGAAGGCCGCCGCCGAGGCCGCCCCCGCCGCCGCCGAGTAACACCAGGTCCCGATGAGCTTGACTCATCGAGACTTGGACGGCGCGACCGCGCCGCGCGGCCACTGCCGCGGAAAAGCACAAGGAGACAGACCCGTGACCCACGCCCTTCCCCCCGCCCCGCACGATGCCGTCGAGACCGACGTGGTCATCATCGGCGCCGGCCCGGTCGGCCTGTTCGCGGTGTTCGAACTGGGCCTGCTCGACCTGCGCTGCCACGTCATCGACGTGCTCGACAAGCCGGGCGGCCAGTGCGCCGAGCTGTACCCGGAAAAGCCCATCTACGACATCCCGGCGTGGCCCGTCATCACCGGCCAGGACCTGGTGAACCGCCTGCTGGAGCAGATCACCCCCTTCGCCCCGACCTTCCATCACCAGCAGCTGGTCGAGGGCCTGACGCGGCTGGATGACGGCCGCTGGCTGGTGGAGACGGACGGCGGCGTCAAGCTGGCCGCACCCGTGGTCTTCATCGCCGCCGGCGGCGGCAGCTTCACGCCCAAGCGCCCGCCGCTGCCGGGCATCGAGGGCTTCGAGGGCACGTCGGTGTTCTATGCGGTGCGCAAGCGCGAGACCTTCCGCGGCAAGGATCTGGTCATCGCCGGCGGCGGCGACAGCGCGCTCGACTGGGCGCTGGCGCTGCGCGAGGAGGCCCGCTCGGTCACCCTGGTGCATCACCGCGACGGCTTCCGCGCCGCGCCGCACAGTGTGGCCGAGATGCGCGCCGCCGTGCAGGCCGGGCAGATCACCCTGCACATCGCCAAGCTGGCGGGTCTGGAAGGCGCCGACGGCCGGCTGACCGGCGTGCGGCTGGAGAACGCGGCCCAGGGCTCCTTCACCGTGCCCGCCGATGCCCTGCTGCCGTTCTACGGCCTGACCATGAAGCTCGGCCCCATCGCCGACTTCGGCCTGAACCTGAACGAGAACCTGATCCCGGTCGACACCGAGGCCTACGAGACCAGCCGCCCCGGCATCTTCGCCATCGGCGACATCAACACCTACCCCGGCAAGCTGAAGCTCATCCTCTCGGGCTTCCACGAGGCGGCGCTGGCGGCGCAGAAGGCCTTCCGCTACGCGCGGCCCGAGGAACGCCTGCGGTTCCAGTACACCACCTCCTCCACCACCCTGCAGAAGCGGCTGAACGTGGCATGAAGATCCAGGTGACCGATCGCGCCGGCGAGACCCACGTCCTCGACGCGCTGGAAGGCTGGCGGGTGATGGAAATCATCCGCGACCACGGCCTGCCCATCAAGGCGGAGTGCGGCGGGGCCTGCGCCTGCGCCACCTGCCACGTCTACGTCGATGCCGACTGGCAGGACCTGCTGCACCCGCCGACCGACGAGGAGATCGAGATGCTCGACACCACGCCGTCGGTGGAGCCGGCCTCGCGCCTGTCCTGCCAGATCCTGTTCCGCCCGGAGCTGAGCGGCCTGGCGGTGACGCTGGCGCCCGAAGACCTCTGATCCGCCCCGACCTGCGCGCCCGAGGAGGGCCACGCCCATGGACCAGTTCCCCCTGTTCGTGACGACGGCCGGCCGCTCCATCCTGGTGGTCGGCGGCGGCGAGGAAGCCGCCCGCAAGCTGCGCCTGGTGGCCCGCACCACCGCCACAGTGGACGTGATCGCCAAGGCGCCGGGCGCCGATCTGTGCGCGCTGTGCGTCGGCACCGTCACCCTGCACCGCCGCCCCTTTGCGGCCAGCGACGTGCAGGGCCGCCTGTTCGTCGTCTCCGCCGCCGGCTCGCCGGTGGACGAGGCGGTGTCGGCGGCGGCGCAGACGGCGGGCGTGCCGGTGAACGTGGTCGACCGGCCGGACCTGTCCACCTTCCTCATGCCCGCCATCGTCGACCGCGACCCGGTGGTGGTCGCCATCGGCTCGGGCGGGGCGGCACCGGTGCTGGCGAAGTCCATCCGCGCCCGCATCGAAAGCCTGCTGCCGGCCCGCCTGGGAGCGCTGGCCCGCTTTGCCGACAGCTTCCGCCCGGCGGTGAAGGGCACCCTGCCACAGGCCGCCCGCCGCCGCTTCTGGGAATGGGTGTTCGCCGGCCCGGTGGCCGCCGCCTTCCTGGGCGGCGACGAGGCGCGCGCCCGCTCCACCCTCATCGACCGCCTCAACCGCGCCGAGGCCGCCGCCGACGGGCCGGGGCTGGTGCAGCTGGTAGGCGTCGGGCCGGGCGACCCGGACCTGCTGACCTTCAAGGCCCTGCGCGCCATGCAGGAGGCCGACGTGGTGCTGATCGACGCGCTGGTGTCCGCCGAGATCCTGGAATGCGTCCGCCGCGACGCCCTGCGCATCGACGTCGGCAAGCGCAAGGACCGCCACACCCTGCCGCAGGCCGAGATCGAGCGCCTGATGATCGACCATGCCCGCGCCGGCCGCCGCGTCGTGCGCCTGAAGGGCGGCGACCCGTTCCTGTTCGGCCGTGGCGGCGAGGAACGCGAGCACCTGCTGGCCGCCGGCGTGCCGGTGGAGGTGGTGCCCGGCATCTCGGCCGCCTTCGGCTGCGCCGCCGCCACCGGCATCCCGCTCACCCACCGCGACCATGCGCAGGGCGTGACCTTCGTCACCGGCCACGCCAAGGCCGACGGCGGCGGGCCGGACTGGGGCAGCCTCGCCGCCGCCAATCACACCGTCGTCGTCTACATGGGCGTCGGCACCGCCGCCGACACCGCCGCGCGGCTGATGGCCGCCGGCCGCGCGCCCTCCACCCCCTGCGCCGTGATCGAGAACGGCACCCGGCCGGACCAGCGGCTGATCCCCGCCACCCTCGCCAGCCTCGGCGCGGTGGTGGAGGCCGCCGCCCTCGCCGGCCCCGCCCTGCTCGTCATCGGCGAGGTGACGGCCGCCGCCGCCGCTGCCGCCGATGCCGCCGATGCCCCCGCCCTTCGCGCCGCTGTCCTCTGACGCTCCGGGAGACCTGCCCGCCATGCCTTCGCAGAGTGCCGCCCTCCGCCAGCCCGCCGCCCACCCGGCCGACGCCTTCGCCGCCGCCTGGGGCGAGGCGACCACGCTCGACCTGATCGCCGCCGCCGCCGACACCTTCGCCGGCCGCATCGCCCTGGTGTCCTCCTTCGGCACCGAGTCCGCCGTGCTGCTTGATCTGGTGGCGCAGGTGAACCCGGCCCTGCCGGTGGTCTTCCTCGATACCGGCAAGCTGTTCGGCGAGACACTGCGCTACCGCGACCGGCTGGTCTCCCGCCTCGGCCTGACCGACGTGCGGGTGATCCGCCCCGATCCGGCCGCCGTCGCCGCCGCCGACCCCGACGGCATCCTGTGGACCCAGGCGCCCGACCGCTGCTGCGCCGTGCGCAAGGTGGAGCCGCTGGCCCGGGCGCTGGCGCCCTTCGATGCCTGGATCAGCGGCCGCAAGCGCTTCCAGGCCGCCACCCGCGCCGCCCTGCCGCGCGTCGAGGCCGACGGGGCGCGGGTGAAGATCAACCCGCTGGCGGACTGGAGCCGCGACGCCCTCGACCGCGCCTTCACCGACCGCGACCTGCCCCGTCATCCGCTGGAGGAAGACGGTTTCCTCTCCATCGGCTGCATGCCCTGCACCGACCGCGTGGCGCCGGGCGAGGACGTCCGTGCCGGCCGCTGGCGCCACGCCGCCGACAAGACCGAATGCGGCATCCACCTGCCGTTCTCCGCCGCCGCCCCAAGGAGCGTGTGACCATGAGCCATCTCGACGCCCTGGAAAGCCAGAGCATCTTCATCCTGCGCGAAGCCTACAACCGCTTCGAGAAGCTGGGCATGCTGTGGTCGCTGGGCAAGGACAGCAACGTCATGATCTGGCTGGCGCGCAAGGCCTTCCTCGGCCGCGTGCCGTTCCCGGTGATGCACCTGGATACCGGCCTGGAGTTCCCCGAGACCTATGCCTTCCGCGAACGCTTCACCCGCGAGTGGAAGCTTGACCTCATCGCCGACGCCTGCCCGCCCATCGAGCTGACCGATCCCACCCTGCCGCCCGGCAGCCGCCTTGCCGCCCGCAAAAGCCTCGGCCTCAAGCAGGCGCTGGAGCGCTACGCCTTCGACGGCATCATCGCCGGCATCCGCCGCGACGAGCAGTCCACCCGCGCCAAGGAGCGGGTCTTCAGCCCGCGCGCCGGCGACGGCGCCTGGGACTTCCGCGACCAGCCGCCGGAGTTCTGGGACCACTACAACACCGACTTCCCGCCCGGCACCCACGTGCGCATCCACCCGCTGCTGCAATGGACGGAGGTGGACATCTGGCGCTACATCCAGCGCGAGGGCATTCCGGTGGTGCCGCTCTACTTCGCCCGCAACGGCAAGCGGTTCCGCTCGCTGGGCGAGGAAGGCATCACGCTGCCCATCGACAGCGATGCCGCCACCATCGCCGACATCATCGCCGAACTGGAGGCGACCACCGCCCCCGAACGCGCCGGCCGCACCATGGACCACGAGGCCGAGGACAGCTTCGAGCGCCTGCGGGCCTCCGGGTACATGTAGTACCAAGCTGCAATGAGTGTCGCTCATTGCAGCTTGGCAAGCGCGACCGCGCGCCGCCGCTTATGCGGCGTGAGCCAAGGCCGCGAAGCGCGGCAGCCCGGCGCCTGAGGGCACCCGAACCAAAAAGACGAGGCGCAGACGCCTCCTGCCAGCCAGCCAGGGACCAGAACACCATGTCGCCACGCATCAAGGACGCGGTGCCGCCGCTGCCCATCGTCATCGTCGGCCATGTCGACCACGGCAAGTCCACCCTCATCGGCCGCCTGCTGCACGAGACCGGCTCGCTGCCCGACGGCAAGCTGGACGAGTTGCGCGCCCAGTCGGACCGGCGCGGCGTCGATTTCGAGTGGTCGTTCGTCATGGACGCCCTGCAGGTGGAGCGCGACCAGGGCATCACGCTCGACACCACCCGCATCTGGCTGAAGACCCGCAAGCGCCCCTACGTGATCATCGATGCGCCGGGGCACAAGGAATTCCTGCGCAACATGGTCACCGGCGCCGCCTCCGCCGATGCCGCCGTGCTGGTGGTGGATGCGGTGCAGGGGCTGTCGGAACAGACCCGCCGCCATGCCTACCTGCTGTCGCTGCTGGGGGTGGCGCAGGTGATCGTCGCCGTCAACAAGATGGACCGTCTGGACTGGGCCGAGGCCGGCTTCCAGGCGGCGGCGGAGGCGGTGACGGGCTACCTCGCCGGCATCGGCATCACGCCGCTGGCCTGCGTGCCGCTGTCGGCGCGGGAGGGCGACAACATCGTGCGGCCGAGCACCAACCTGCCGTGGTGGCAGGGGCCGACGCTGACCCAGGCGCTCGATCAGGTGAATGCCCGGCCGCAGCCGGTGGAGTTGCCGCTGCGCTTCCCGGTGCAGGACGTCTACCGCGACGGCGACCGCCGCATCCTGGTCGGCCGCATCGAGACCGGGCGCCTGCGCGTCGGCGACCGCATCCGCTTCCAGCCCACGGGGCGCGAGGCGTCCGTCGCCGGGTTCGAGACCTGGCGCGGCTCCACCCCCATCGCCGCCAGCGCCGGCCAGTCGGTGGCCATCACCCTGGATGACGACCTGTTCGTCGAGCGCGGCCATGTGGCGAGCCACCCCGGCACCGCCCAGCACATCGGCAGCCGCATCCAGGTGCGCCTGTTCTGGCTCGACCGCGAGCCGCTGGCGGCCGGCGACCGGGTGACCGTCCGCCTCGGCACCGCCGCCCATGCGGCGGTGGTCGACAAGGTGGTGCAGGTGGTCGACGTCGCCAGCCTGGGCGCCAGCCCGGCGGAGCAGGTGCACGGCGGCGACGTGGCCGAGGTGATCCTGCGCAGCCACGGCGCCATGGCCTTCGACACCTTCGCCGACAACCCGCTGACCGGGCGCGGCGTGCTGGTGCGCGGCCATCGCGTCGCCGGCGGCTTCGTCATCGAACAGGCCGCCGCCGCCAGCCCCAACGTCACCGCCGTCGCCCAGTCGGTGGAGCCGGCGGAGGTCCACCGCCGCAACGGCCACACCGGCGGCGTGCTGTGGCTCACCGGCCTGTCGGGGGCGGGCAAGTCGACGCTCGCAATGGCCCTGCGCCGCCGCCTGTTCGAAGCCGGCTGGCAGGTCTATACCCTCGACGGCGACAACCTGCGCCATGGCCTGTGCGGCGACCTTGGGTTCAGCGACGGCGACCGGTCGGAGAACATCCGCCGGGTGGCGGAGGTGGCACGGCTGTTCGCCGATGCCGGCACGCTGGCCATCGTCAGCCTGATCTCGCCCCGCCGGGCCGACCGCGCCGCCGCCCGCGCCATCATCGGCGACGGCTTCCGCGAGGTCCATGTCGATGCCCCGGTCAGCGTCTGCGCCGACCGCGACCCCAAGGGCCTCTACCGCAAGGCCTATGCCGGCGAACTGCCGGGGTTCACCGGCGTTTCCGCCCCCTACGAGGTGCCGGAACAGCCCGATCTGGTGGTGCCGACCGGCAGCCTCGGCCTGACCGAGAGCCTGGACCTGCTGGAGCGTCAGGTGATCGACGCCTTCGGCAGCCAGCGGCGGCGCAACGGCCGCACCGGCTGACCACCCGCAACGGCAACGCGGCGGCCCCGGGGGGAGCCGCCGCGCGTGCCTGCATGCCGTGCCGGACGGCTCAGCGCATGGCCTGCACCGCCGCCAGATGGCGCCGCAGCGCCGGCACCGTGGCCTGCGCGAACAAGCGCAGGCGCGGGTCGGCGCCGCTGTCGGCGTAGTTGGTGAACAGGGTCAGGGTTTCCTTGTGCGCCATTTCCTGCTGTTCCAGGTACCGGCTGTCGAAATCCTCGTCCGTCGCGGTCCGCAGGTGCTCGACCATCTGGTTGCGGCGGGTGTCGAGCCCGTCGGGCGGATGCGGCGCATCGGGAATGCTGCGCAGGGTCGACTGCAGCTGGTGGGTCGAGGTGTAGTGGTCGTCCAGCATCATCATCGCCATGTGCCGCACCATGTCGGTGCCGCTGCGTTCCAGGGCGATGCGCGCCGCCTCCCGCTCGTACAGGTCGCCGATGGTGGCGTTCTCGATGAAGACGCCGGTGTTGTCGCCGGCCATGGCGGCGGAAGCGCGGCCCATCATGCCGCCCATCATGTCCTGGGCGCGGTCGGCGGCACCCTGCAGGCCGGTGTGCTTGTCGTCGTCAGCCATGCTCACATCCTCCCGCCCGCGCGGGGCTCTTCGGTGTTCATCTGTACCCGGTCGTGATAGGCCATGGTGGAGCCGTTGCCCTTGCGACGCAGCGCCGGCACCGGGTTCGGCCCTTCGGTTTCCAGGCGGTAATCCTCGCCGCGTTCCTCGCGATGGCGGGCGATGATCTGTTCCGTCGGCGGCACCGAGGCATTCACCGCCGCCTGATAGTCGAAGTAGCGGTGATCCTTCGGCAGCTGGTCGATGGGCAGGAATTCGGAATCCCACGCCGTCAGGTCCGACTGGGCGGCCAGCACGCCGCGCACATAGTCCTTGTTCTCGTGGAACTGGACGCCGCGGGGCATGCCGTTGGCCGGCAGGAAGTCGGCCGGGTCGCGCCCCTCGATGGCCTTCATGGCCTCGCAGGCCAGGCGCAGGTGCTCCAGCTCCATGCTGAGGTGCAGTTCCCAGATGGCGCGGATGCGCGCGTCCGTCTCGTCCTCCATGAACGACCAGTACATCCAGCACTCGTTGTATTCGTGCAGGACGTGGTGCATGTGCCAGCCCATGGTCGGGTCCATGATGGACTCGTAATGGGTGACGTGCTGTTCCTCGATCTGGGCGATTTCCAGGTAGAGGCCGCGGGCGATGGGGTCGGTGGGCCGGTTGCCGATGTTCATGTAGTAGTTCATGGTCTGCTGCTCGGCCGCCAGGATGGTCATGGCGTTCATGACCGACTGGAAGTCGGCGGCATGGATGGTCATGGGCCGGCGCAGCTCGTCGGACGGATGGCGATGCTCGAAGATGGTCGGGCGGCCGGGGGTGATCTCGGTGTAGCCGCCGACGATGGCCGCCGGGTCGCCGCCCATGAGGTCGAGCAGGTTGGAATAGCGGTAGAGGTGGTCGAAGTCCTCCAGCAGGCCGAACTCGTAGACCTGCTTCAGGTAGGGGTCGGGCTCGTTGCGGGCCACCCACGAGGTCAGATCAACCGCCACCTGCTCATAGCCGACCGTGTTCTCGATGCTGTTCTCCTCGCCGGGGATCAGCCAGTTGCAGACCTTCTGCTGCTGCTGCTCGATACGGCGGACCTGCGCCAGCACCTTCTTAAGCCCGGTGTCGACGGTGTGGCGGGCCATGTTGTGGGAGAACATGGCCGCCTCCACCTCGACGCCGTTCATGGCGATGACGCGGGTGCGGGTGTAGGGGTGAACATCCTCCTTGCGGTAGGGCTCGACGTTCAGCTCCGCCCAGTGGCGCAGCTGGCGGTCGAGGGGAATCCCTTTTTCGGTCAGCGGATTGAATGCCATTCGGCGGGTCTCCTCCGGCTTTTTAGCGTATGGGCGTGTGGTCGAGCAACGCCGGCTGAACCGCCGGGGATGGGCGCTATCTCCGCCCGATGCCCTAAGACTTCCGCCTACCACCTGCCGCCGCGGCACGGCCTTCGGCCTTGACAGCACCGTCGCCCGCCTCAATACTTAGCTACATGGCTAACCTTGATGCGATCTTCCACAGCCTCGCCGACACCACCCGCCGCGCCGTCCTGGCGCGGCTGGCCCTGGGGCCGGCGAGCGTGTCCGAACTGGCGGCGGCGCATACCATGGCCCTGCCCAGTTTCCTCAAGCACCTGCGCGTGCTGGAAGACAGCGCCCTGATCGAGACCACCAAGTCCGGGCGCGTGCGCACCTGCCGGCTGCGGCCGGAGGCTGCCCGACTGGCCGAGGACTGGCTGGGGCAGCAGCGGCGCCTCTGGGAAGCCCGGCTGGATCAGCTTGACGCTTTTCTGGCCCAACAACCGACAGACGAAGGGAGATGTGATGAAGAATGACAAGCTCGACCTGCTCCTTGAACGGACGGTCAAGGCCACCCCGGCGCAGCTGTGGCGGGCGTGGACGGAGCCGGAGCTTCTGCGGCAATGGTTCGCCCCGCGGCCGTGGACGGTGCAGCGGGCGGTGGTGGACCCGCGCCCCGGCGGCGAGTTCACGGTGGTGATGCAGTCGCCGGAGGGGCAGGCCATGGACGGAACGCCCGGCTGCGTGCTGGTGGCGGAGCCGCAGCGGCGGCTGGTGTGGACCGACGCCCTCGGCCCCGCCTTCCGGCCCAATGCCGAGACCTTCATGACGGTGGAGATCACCATGGAGGCGGTGGAGGGCGGTACCCGCTATGCCGCGCTGGTGCTGCACAAGGACGAAGCCGACCGCCAGAAGCATGCCGACATGGGCTTCTTCGACGGCTGGGGCACCTGCCTGACCCAACTGTCCGAGCTGGCGGAGACGCTGTAACGGCAGACCGCCGGCCGCCCCTCACCCTGACAGGGCGGGGGGACGGCCGGCGGTTCCGAACGCACGGGCCGCCGCTAGAGGATCATCGCCTTCTCGCGGCGTACCTTGCCGGCGAGCGCGGCCATGCCGGCCTCGTCCAGGTGGCGGCGCAGGCGGGGGAACTGCTCCTGCTCCTCCTCCCGCACATGGCGGGCGATGAGTTCGCGCAGGGCCCGCACCTGGAAGGCCCACTCCCCGTCAGCCGGTACCAGGTCTTCCAGGGCGTGCAGGTGCATCTTCATCTCGGCGTGTTCGGCGTAGAGGTGCTGGGCCGCCTCGGCGGCGCCGGCGCGGGCACGCAGCAGCGGGTAGACGATGTCTTCCTCGGCCAGCGCATGGGCGGCCAGCCGCCGCTTCAGGCGGAACAGCAGGGTGGCGCGGCCGGCGGTGCCGGTGGCTTCCTCCATCTTGTGCAGCAGGTCGAGGATGGCGCGGTGATCGCAGGCCAGGCGGTCGAACGGATCGGCGCCGGTGGTGCGCCCGGCCGCCTCCGCCAGCAGCGGCGGCAGCAGACGGCTTGCCAGCACGCCCGCCAGTGCTCCCGCCAGGGCGACCGGCCAGACGCTGGAGGCGGCGGCCGGATGGCGATGATGTCGGTCCCTCATGAGGTGACTCCTTGGCAGGCGGCAGAAGCCCCGCGCCCGCCCATGGCGGACGGCCGGGGCCCCTGCCTGGGCGCCCTCGGGCGCCGCGACGTCAGCGGTTGATGTACTGGCGCGAGATTTCCGGGATCTGCTGGTCGATCCAGTCGGCGAAGGCGCGTTCCTTCTCCATGAACCGCTGGCAGACCTCGGCGATGCCGGTCTCGCCGATCTGCTGCGACGCCGCCGCCAGCGAATGGTAGGAGGCGACCTCGAAGTGGGTATAGGCATGGGCCGCCAGCAGGTGCTTGACGTGCTCGTCCGCCGACATGGCGGTCAGGAACGGCTGCATCAGCCCGGCCAGCTTCATGGCGCTGTCCTTCAGCATCGACGGGTCGGCATCGAGGCGCTGCAGGCACGCCTCCAGCTCCTGCGCCTGCAGTTCCGAGAACGAGCGGTGCTCGTCGAAACCGGCGCTGATCTGCGGCGACTTCTCGAAGCGGTCGACGTTGTTCTTCAGGTTCTTGGCGGCCGCGACCTCCATGGCGTGGGCGTCGCGCAGCCAGCTGACCAGGGTGTCCTTCGCGTCGGGCATATCAATCTCTCCCAGGAATGGTGTGCAAGAGTCTCCCTGGCAAACGTGGGCATTGGGGTACCGGTTCCTGTCGACCGTCGACTAATAAGCGACCGCCGGCGCCGATTGTCTCGCCCGCGCGTTATATGGCTCGACAGCCGCAAGGAGCACCCATGAGGGATCTGCTGATCGGGGCGTTGGCCGGCATTGTCGGCACCTACACCATGACGGTGGCGAAGGAGGAACTGTATCCGGCACTGCCGCACCGGCAGCGCTATCCCCTGCCGCCGCGCGAGATCACCCAGGACGTGGCCGAGCGCGCCCTTGGCCGGTCGCTGCCGCCGGGGCCCATGACCACCGCCACCCTCGCCAGCCATTTCGGCTTCGGCGCGCTGTGCGGCGCCGCCTTCGCCGCCCTCGGCCTGCATCGGCGGCAGGCGGTGCGGCGGGGCGTGGCTTACGGCCTCGGCGTGTGGGCGGTGAGCTACCTCGGCTGGCTGCCGCTGGCCCGCATCCTGACGCCGGCCACCCGCCACCCGGCGGAGCGCAACGCCCTGATGATCGCCGTCCATGTGGTGTGGGGCGGCGTCACCGGCCTTGCCGCCTCCCGCCTCGCCCGCAGCCCCATGCTCTACGGCGGCGACGACCCGCTGCCCGACCGCGCCCGCTCACGGAGGACCGCCCCATGAAGGCCTTTCTCGCCGCCCTCGCCTTCGTCGCCGTCACCATGACGGTGACCGGCCTCGGCTACAACGTCATCAGCGTTTCCGCCACCGACGCCTTCTCGCGCGAGTCCGCCCGCGTGGAGCGGCAGGCGCCGGTCGACGGCCGCCTGGACTGGGCCAACGAGCACCACGACTGACCGCGACGCCCTCCCCCTCACACAAGCAACAAGCAAGGGCCGGTCCTCGCGGGCCGGCCCTTGGTTCAGGCGACAGGTGTTTCGCGGGCCTAACGCCGGCTGCGGTTGGCGTTGGGGTCGGAGACGGCGCCGGCATCCCGCTGCGCCTCGTACCAGCCGCGGTGATGGGCGCGGGCCCAGTTCTCGTCCACCTCCCCCTTGCCCATGGCGTCGAAGGCGCCTTCCATGCCGAGGGTGCCGATGTAGATGTGGGCCAGGATGCCGGCGATCAGCAGCATGCCCAGCGCCGCGTGGACCACGTGCACCAGCTGCATGGTGTTGACGCCGCCCAGGGCGAAGGGCACCAGCAGGCTCAGGCCGGTGCCGGCCATCACCAGACCGCCGAGCACCATACCCCAGAACACCGCCTTCTGGCCGGCGTTGAAGCGTCCGGCGTCGGGGTGGTGGGAGCCGCCCTTGCCGAGCAACCCGCCCATGTCCTTGATCCACAGCAGGTCTTCGCGGTTGGGGATGTTGTCCTTCACCCACAGGGCGAGCATCAGCAGGATGCCGAAGACGAAGGGAATGGCGGCGTAGTTGTGGATGTATTTCGACACGTCCACCACCGGCATGAAGGCCTGATGGCCGATCAGCGGGATCAGCACGTGGCGGCCGAAGGTGATGATGAGGCCGGTGATCGCCAGCAGCAGGAACGACACCGCCGACGTCCAGTGGGCGAAGCGGTCGAGCCCGTCGAAGCGCTGCACGAGACGGCCGGAGAAGCCCTCGTCCAGCCGGATGCGGCCGCGGATGAGGAAGAATAGCCCGAGCGCCGCCAGCATCCCCAGGATGACGATGGCACCGCCCCACACCAGCAGGGTCATGCGGTAGGTCCGCCAGTCGCGCCCCTGCGGCTGCACCAGCGTCGCCAGCTTCTCGTCGGGGATGGAGATGCGGCCGACCTGTTTCTGGTCGGGGATGACCAGCTGGAAGTTCTCCTCCGTCACCGCGCCGGGGGTCTGGCGCTCCAGCCCCGGCCCGGTGGGCTCGATGACATCGGTGCCGGAGCCGACGCCGGCGTCGATGGTCTGCTGCGCCAGCGCCGGGGCCGGCGTCGCCACGGCCAGCAGGGCGAGGACGAGAAGAACGCTGAACAGCGCCATCAGGGGCGGGAAGGCTCGGTGCGCCATGGGGTCGGTCCTCCGCTGCTCGGTCGGGCGTCGGGGTGGCGGGTGCATCAGGACTGACCCTGACGCGGGCCGCCGGGGCCGCGGGGGCCGTAGGCGTCGCCGTCCTGGCGGTCGCCGTAGGCGGTGGCCCAGCCCCAGGCGGGCGAGCCGTAGCCGCGGCGCAGCACCCGCTCGGTATAGATGTCGGCCAGCACCTCGATGTCGCCGCCGATCAGGGCGCGGGTGGAACACATCTCGGCGCACAGCGGCAGCTTGCCTTCGGCCAGACGGTTGGTGCCGTACTTGCCGTAGCCTTCGGCGGTGGTCTCGTCCTCCGGCCCGCCGGCGCAGAAGGTGCACTTGTCCATCTTGCCGCGGGTGCCGAAGGCGGTGGTCTGGGGGTACTGCGGCGCGCCGAAGGGACAGGCGTAGAAGCAATAGCCGCAGCCGATGCACAGATCCTTGTTGTGCAGCACCACGCCGTCTTCCGTGCGGTAGAAGCAGTCGGTGGGGCAGACGGCGGCGCAGGGCGCGTCGTTGCAGTGCATGCAGGCCATGGAAATGGAGCGCTCGCCCGCCTGCCCGTCCTGCAGGGTGATCACCCGCCGGCGGTTCATGCCCCACGGCACCTCGTGCTCGTTCTTGCAGGAGGTGACGCAGGCATTGCACTCGATGCAGCGCTCGGAGTCACAGATGAATGCCATCTTGGCCATGGGGCCTTCCTTTCCTCCTTACGCTTTTTCAATGCGGCAGAGCGTCACCTTGGTTTCCTGCATGAAAGTCACCGGGTCGTAGCCGTAGGTGGTGACGCCGTTGCAGGGCTCGCCGAGAACGATGGGGTCGGTGCCGGGCGGGTACTGGCTGCGCAGATCCTCGCCCTGCCAGTGGCCGCTGAAGTGGAAGGGCATGAACACCACTCCCGGCCCGACCCGCAGGGTGACCAGCGCCCGCATGCGGGCACGGCCGTTCTCCGGTCCGTGGACCCAGACGGTGTCGCCGTCGCGCACGCCCAGCCGCTCGGCATCCTGGGGGTTGATCTCGACGAACATGCTCTGCTGCAGTTCGGCCAGCCAGGTGTTGGAGCGGGTTTCCTCGCCGCCGCCCTCGTACTCCACCAGCCGGCCGGAGGTGAGGACGAAGGGGTATTTCGAGGGAATGTCGTTCTCCAGCGCCGCCTGCTGGACGGCGTGGTTGAGGTGCGGCAGGCGGTATTCGCGCCGGTCCTCGATGGCCGGATAGCTGCTCACCAGGTCGCTGCGCGGGGTGTAGATGGGCTCGCGGTGGATGGGCACCGGGTCGGGCAGGTTCCACGCCACCGCCCGCGCCTTGGCGTTGCCGTAGGGGAGGCAGCCGTGGGCCAGCGCCACCCGCACGATGCCGAGCGACAGGTCGTTGGCCCACGACACGGAATCGATGTCGTCGCCGCCGATCTCCTCGATCACCGCCATTTCCTCTGCGGTCAGTTCCTGGTCCCAGCCGAGCTTGCGCAGCACCGCCATGGTGAACTCGGGGTAACCGTCCTGGATGTCGGAGCCTTCGGAGAAGCTGCCCTCGGCCAGCAGGGTCTCGCCGTTGCGCTCGATGCCGAAGCGGGCGCGGAAGGTGCCGCCGCCCTCCATCACGTGCTTCGACGTGTCATAGAGCACCGGCGAACCGGGGTGACCCCATTCCGGGTAGCCCCAGCACGGCCACGGCAGGCCGTAGTACTCACCTTCCAGCGGGCCGCGCGTCGCCTGCATGGTGATGCGGTCGAAGTCGCCCTGGTACTTCATGTGCAGCTTCAGCCGTTCCGGCGAGATGCCGGTGTAGCCGGTGGAGATGCAGCTGCGGTTGATCTCGCGCAGGATGTCCTCGGGCAGCGGGCGGCCGCCGTGGACGGCGATGTGCTTGAACAGTTCGTCGGCGAAGCCGAGCTTGCGGGCGAGGCGGTAGAGGATCTCGTAGTCGTCCTTGGACTCGAAGATCGGATCGACCACCTTCTGCCCCCACTGCACCGAGCGGTTGGAGGCGACGCGGCTGCCGTCGGTCTCGAACTGGGTACAGGCGGGCAGGATGTAGCTGTTCTCCAGCCGGTCGCCCATGGCCCCGAAGGTGGTCGGGTGGGGGTCGATGATGACCAGCAGGTCGAGCGCGTTCAGCCCCTTCACCATGTCCGGCATGCGGGTGACGGTATTGCCGCCGTGGCCCATGACCACCATGCCGCGGATGGGGTTGGGCTGGTCGATCTCGTCCGGCTCCGCCAGGGCGGCGTCGAACCAGCGGGTGGTGGGGATGCCCTTGGCCTCCATCAGCTCCTTGGAGCCGAAGCGCGACAGCAGGTATTCGTAAGGCACGTCCCAGGCGCGAGCGAAGTGCTTCCACGCCCCTTCCGTCAGCCCGTAGTAGGACGGCAGGGTGGAAACGTCGAGCCCCATGTCCGTCGCCCCCTGCACGTTGCAGTGGCCGCGGTAGATGTTGGCGCCGCCGCCCGCCACCCCGATGTTGCCGAGCGCCAGCTGCAGGATGGAGAAGGCGCGCACGTTGGCGGTGCCGACGGTCTTCTGCGTCGCGCCCATGCACCAGATGAGCGTCGCCGGCCGGTTCTCCGCCATGGTGCGGGCGACGCGCAGCAGCTGCTCGCCGGGCACGCCGGTGACCTCTTCCACCCGGTCGGGGGTCCACTTGGCGACTTCGGCGCGCACCTCGTCCATGCCGTAGACGCGCTCGGCGATGTACTGGCGGTCTTCCCAGCCGTTTTCGAAGATGTGCCACAGGATGCCCCACACCAGCGGAATGTCGGTGCCGGGGCGCAGGCGCACGAATTCCGTCGCATGGGCGGCGGTGCGGGTGAAGCGGGGGTCGATGACGATGAAGGGGGCGCGGTTGCGTTCCTTGCCGCGCAGCATGTGCTGCATGGCCACCGGATGCGCCTCCGCCGGGTTGCCGCCGATGATGACCAGACAGCGGGAGTTCTGGATGTCGTTGTAGCTGTTGGTCATGGCGCCGTAGCCCCAGGTATTGGCGACGCCGGCGACGGTGGTGGAATGGCAGATGCGGGCCTGGTGATCGACGTTGTTGGTGCCCCAGAAGGCGGCAAACTTGCGCAGCAGATAGGCCGCCTCGTTGGAGAACTTGGCGGAGCCGAGCCAGAACACGCTGTCCGGCCCGTACTGGTCGCGGATGGCGGTCAGGCGGTCGCCGATCTCGTCGATGGCCTGATCCCAGCTGATGCGCGTCCACTCGCCATTGACCAGCTTGAGCGGATACTTCACCCGCCGCTCGCCCTTCACCAGTTCCCGCACCGAGGCGCCCTTGGCGCAGTGGGTGCCCTGGCTGATCGGGCTTTCCCAGCCCGGTTCCTGCTGCACCCAGACGCCGTTCTGCACCTCTGCCACCACCGTGCAGCCGACCGAGCAGTGGGTGCAGACGTTCTTGCGCAGGATCTTCGGCTGGTCGGCCAGCAGCGGCGCCGCCTCCGCCTTCTTCACCACCCCGCCCGACAGGGTGCCGAGCGCGGCCAGACCGCCCGCCGCTAGCCCGGAATTGCGCAGGAAGGTGCGGCGGTCGAGGCCGCCTCTTTCGTCGACTGTCGACAATACCTGCGACAGAGCCCCGCGTGCCGGCGTGGCGGTACGTCGCTTGATCAACATGCTGGCACCCTCCCTGCCCCTACAGCCTGTTCAGGGCGTAAAAGCGTTTCACGTGGTCGGTTTCGGAGTACTGCGCCTTGCTCTGCTCGGCCGGCGGCTGGTAGGCCTCGGCCTCGTCACCGCCTAGCACCGCCGGCAGCGCCACCGCCGCCCCGGCACCGGCGCCGGCCAGGCCGGCCGCCTTCAGGAAGCGGCGGCGCCGCGGGTCCATGTTGTCGTCGTCGCGTTTCATCCGTCCGTCTCCTCAACCATCAGGCCGCCGGCGCGGCCGGCCGGGGGTGCATCGTCGGGCAGGTCGAAGGCGCGGGCCTCCACCGCCAGGAAAGCCTTGCCGAGGGCGCCCACCGGCGCATAGAAGCTGGCGCCGGCGGCATGCTGCAGATCGTGGAAGAAGCGCGGCACCCAGGTGCCGATGTGGCGCTCGAAGAAGCCGCGCTGGCCGACCAGGTCGGCGGTGCGGCCGCTGACCCGGCCGTCGATGAGGTCGGCCATGGTCTCCAGCGTCACCGCCACGTGATCCTCCGGCTCGCACACCCCGTCGGCGCGGGCAAGGCCCAGGCCGGCGAGGTCGCCGCGCAGGCGGATCAGCGGCGGACCGAACAGGAAGCCGCTTTCGTAATAGGAACCGTAGGGGACAAGCTCGCCGCGCTCGACGCCGATGAACAGGCGGTTGTATTCGCGTTCCGCCGCGGCGGCGCCGGTGCGGGCGGCGGCGGCGCCAAGGCTGGCCAGCGCGCTGCCGAGGGTGGAGCCGTCGTCGCCCTGCAGCCCGGCCAGCCGGCGCAGCATGGCCTCGTCGGGCGGGCGGGCCAGCAGGGCGGCCAGCAGGCGATAGGCCTGTCCGCGGAGTTCCTCGGTGTCGTCGTTGGTTCCGGCCGCCGGTCCGCGCAACGCTGCCCCCGCTTCTGGATGCTGTTTCCCCCACAACGCACCAGAGGCACAAGACGTTGGCCGCATTCGCCGCACCCGCCGCCGGGGCTGCGCGTTGAACCCGACGGACCCCGCCCCGCCCGTCCCGCGCCGCACGGAAGGCTGCCACCATGACCTCACCCCGCCTGCCCACCCTCGCCGCCGCCGGTCTGGCCCTGCTGCTGGCCGCCGGTTCCATGCCTCCGCCGGCCTGGGCCCAGGGCGAGCCGGCCCAGGGCGGCTCCACCGAAAGCCGCGGCCTCACCGATCAGGACGTGGAGGACAGCCAGGCGCCGGAGCCCACCGCCCAGGGCACCCGACCGCCCGCCGATCCCAACCCGCAGGAGGAAGGCGGCAGCGACACGCTCTACGACAAGCTGACCCGCGTGTGGGACGCCCCGCCGGCGCTGGACGGCTCCCCGCTGCCGCGTCCGACCGAGGTGGGCAGCCAGCCGACCACCGAGATGGACCCCATCGGCGGACCGGACAACCTGTTCCGCGACGGCTACATCGAGTAACGGCCATGACCATGAGCATGGACAGGGGCGCAAGGCGGAGCCGGCAGCGCTTCCCGGTGGGCGTGGTGGTGGAACGGCGGCCGGCCCGCAGCCGCTGGCTCGACCACGTGCTGACGGTCACCGCCGTGCTGCCGGGGGCCGTGGGGCGGCCGTCGTGGTCGGAACTGGCCCGCCTGGGCGACACCGTGCAGATGTTCGCCGGCACCGTCGACATCCACGTCCACCCCGGCGACACGCGGAACTACAAGGACAACCTGGAAGCGCCGCAGCCCAAGGTCTACGTGGTGCTGCGGCGGGGCGGCGGCGGGCCGTCGGGCTGGCGGCTGCTGCTGGCGACCGTCGACCCCGCCGAGGCCCAGTCCCACGCCGAATGCGGCGACGACCTGCTGGAGGCCCTGCCCATGCCGGCGCCGGTGCGCGACTGGCTGGCCGAGTTCGTCGCCCGCAACCACGTGGAGCGTCCGCGCTGGAAACGCCGCCGCGACGATGCCGACCCCGAGGCGCTGGCCCCGCGCCGCCGCCCCCACGCAGACGGAGACCGCCATGGTGGATGATCCGGCCGAAGGCTTCCTGTCGCGGTGGTCGCGCCTCAAGCAGGCCGACCGCGACCCGCCGGTGGAACCGCCGCCAGGGCCGGTGCCCGAGCCGGCACCGCTGCCGCCCTCCCCCTCGCCCGTTCCGCCGCCGGCCGATCCGGTGGCCGCGGGAGCGGAGGCGGAGGCCGCCGACCCCTTCGACCCCGCCGACCTGCCCTCCATCGACAGTCTGGGCGCCGACAGCGACTACACGGTCTTCCTGCGCAAGGAGGTGCCGGAAAGCCTGCGCCGCCTCGCCCTGCGCAAGGCGTGGAGCAGCGACCCCGCCATCACCGGCTACAAGACCTTCGCCGACTACGACTGGGACTTCAACGCCCCCGGCTACGCCGCCCTGCGCCCGACCGACCGGCCGGAAAAGCTGGTCGAGCGCCTGTTCGCCCACCTGAAGGACAAGTCCGCCGACGCCCCCGACGCCGAGGCAACGGAACCGGAGGCCGCCGCCCCGCCCGAAGGCGATGGCGAGCCCGACGCCGATACCGCCGTCCCGGCGGCCGAGGAAGACCCGCCCGCCACCGCCTGACCGCCGCCGGGCCGCAGGGCCGAAAGGCGCAGCCGCACCACCCCTGCGTGACGGGCCACCGCCGCGTCCGGGCGTTGTCCTTGCAGACACTCATCCGAAAGGAGGACCGCCCCATGAAGGCGCTGGTCTGGCACGGCAAGAACGACATCCGCTACGACACGGTCCCCGACCCGACCATCGAGGATGGCCGCGACGCCATCATCAAGGTGACGAGCTGTGCCATCTGCGGTTCCGACCTGCACCTTTACGACCACTTCATGGTCGGCATGGAAAAGGGCGACATCGTCGGCCACGAGTTCATGGGCGAGGTGATGGAAGTCGGCCGCGACAACCGCAAGCTCAAGGTGGGCGACCGCGTGGTGGTGCCCTTCACCATCGTCTGCGGCGAGTGCGACCAGTGCCGGCGCGGCAACTTCTCCGTCTGCGAGCGCACCAATCGCCGGGCGGACCTGGCCTCCAAGATGTTCGGCCACACCACCGCCGGCCTGTTCGGCTACACCCACCTCACCGGCGGCTATGCCGGCGGTCAGGCGGAATACGTGCGGGTGCCCTATGCCGACGTGGCGCCGGTGAAGGTGCCCGACAGCCTGACCGACGAGCAGGTGCTGTTCCTGGGCGACATCCTGCCCACCGGCTGGCAGGCGGTGGCGCAATGCGACATCGAGCCGACGGATACGGTCGCCATCTGGGGCGCCGGCCCGGTCGGGCAGTTCTGCGTGCGGGCCGCCGTGCTGCTGGGGGCGAAGCAGGTGGTGGTCATCGACCGGGTGCCGGAACGCCTGTCCATGGCCGTCGCCGGCGGCGCCATCGCCATCAACTTCGAGGAAGAGAGCGTCCTTGAGCGGCTGGGCGACCTGACCGACGGCAAGGGGCCGGAAAAGTGCATCGACGCGGTCGGGCTGGAGGCCCACGCCACCCGCTCCATCGACAGCGTCGTCGACCGCGCCAAGCAGGCCATGATGCTGGAGACCGACCGGCCGCATGTGCTGCGGGAAATCTTCTACGCCTGCCGCCCGGCCGGCACGGTGTCCATCCCCGGCGTCTACGGCGGGTTGATCGACAAGGTGCCGTTCGGCGCGGTGATGAACAAGAGCCTGACCATCCGCACCGGCCAGACCCACGTCAACCGCTGGACCGACGACCTGCTGCGGCGGATCGAGGAAGGCCAGATCGACCCGTCGTTCGTCATCACCCACACCGGCAGCCTGGCCGACGGGGCGCACTACTACGACCTGTTCAAGCACAAGAAGGACGGCTGCGTGAAAGTCGTCCTCAAGCCGTGACGGGAGAGCACCCCATGACCCACCCCTACCAGCACACCACCGCCCGCTACGAGCGGCTGTCCGACACCGCCGGTCAGCTGGCCCGCGGGCTCGGCTGGGTGAGCATCGGCATCGGCCTGGCGGAACTGTTCTACGGCCGGCGGCTGACCCGCAGCCTGGGAATGGACGGCGACGGCACCCTGCTGCGCGCCTACGGCCTGCGGGAGATCGGCGTCGGCCTCGCCATCCTGGCGGCGGATGATCCGCGCTACGGCATCTGGGCCCGCATCGCCGGCGACGCCGTCGACCTCGCCACCCTGGCCGGCGGCACCGACAACGGCCGCCATCGCCCGCAGGCGGCGCGGCTGGCGGCCGGGGCGGTGGCGGCGATCACCGTGCTCGACATCGTCTGCGCCCAGGCCCTGCAGGCCCGCCAGCGACTGGCCCCGGAGCCGCCGGACTACAGCGACCGCAGCGGCTTCCCGCAGGACCCCCAGGCCATGCGCGGGCAAGCGACGGCGGCGGCAGCGGCAACGGGCCGCGGCGGCGAGCAGCAGGCCCCGGCGGCCGCCATCTGACGGCGGTGCCTCGGCCTCAGCAGGCAGGCGGCTGGGCGCCGGCCGCCACCACCGCCTGCCACGCCTTGCGCAGGCGCAGGTCTTCGGCCGCGGTGGGCTCGGCCAGATAGGCGGCGGCAGCGTCGGCCAGGGCCTGGATGGCGGCGCGGGCGGCGGCATCGCGGGCGCCGAGGCCGTGACGCTCCAGGCAGAAGCGCACGTTCAGCTGCATCACGCGGGCGTTGGAGAAGCGCTGCACCGTCATCAGCACGTCGCGCAGCAGCAGGAACTGCGCCGCCGCGTCCCAGGTGGAGCCGGCCGGGGCGTCGTCGTTGCAGGCGGCGCGCAGCAGGTCGGGCAGCAGATGGCCGTCCTGGAAGGCCACGCCGACGCCGGCCGTCACATGGATGCCGGCCCCGCTATCGATGCCGCCGGCGTTCATCGTCTGCATCAGCATGATTGCTGTCTCCGCTTTCTCTGGTCCGTGTCCGTGCTGGACGCGGCAGCCCGCCGCCGTCCGGTTGCCGCACCTGTCGCAAACCACGGGCCAAGCTGTGAAAGGCGGAGAAAATCAGGGTTAATGCGACGTCCGCCGGGGCAGACGGGGCGGCGACGCGGCGCCGGCAGAGTTACTTCGCGACGGACGCGGCAGGCTGCATTGCATCCTGCAGGCGGCCCCGCCGCCGCCGCAGGTGACCCCCGGCAGCGGCGGCGGGAGGTGCCTGGATCAGTGCAGACGGCGGCCGGGCGCCTTGTCGATCCCGCCATGGGCGTTGGTGTCGTTGCCGATGTCGCCTTCGATGGTGGAGTCGTCGAGGGCGTCATCCAGCTCGTCCGGCGACACGCCCGCGCGGGTGGTGCCCTTGTTGCCGCCGATCAGGGGGTTGTCCTTCAGGTCGGCGTCGGTGGGCTGTTCGGTCTTCGGGTGCTTGGACATGCGGGCTTCCTCTCAGATGGACGGGACGGAGGGCGGCGCGCCGCCCTCCTTCATCCAACGACCCGCGACGGCGGGAGGCTCGCGCCGACCGTCACGCCCCGCCGCTGCCGGCAGCTGGACGGTCGGTAGCCAGCATGACGGCGTAGTCGGCCAGGAACAGCAGCAGCGCCACCACCCACAGCCCCGCCGCCGTCAGCAGCGCCGGCGAGTAGAAGGCGGGCGACAGGGCCGGCCCCGCCACCCGCACCACCGCCGCCAGGGCGAGCAGCCCGTAGGCGACCGTGGTCAGGCGCGGCGCCGTCAGGGCGCGGCCGGTGTGGCCGAGGGCGACGCGCGACATCACCCCCACCACCATCACGCCGACGGCGCCGATGGTCCACAGGTGCAGCGCCGTCGACTCCACCAGCAGCCCCACCACCGCCGCCGCCATCAGCAGGAAGCCCGCCGCCACCAGGGCATAGCCGGCGTGCAGCACCCACAGCAGCGGCTCGGCGCCGGTGCGGCGGCCGTGCCAGCGCGACAGCCGCACCAGCAGGGCGAGGCCGGCGGCGGCGAACAGCACCGCCCGCAGGCCATCGGGCGCCCCGGCGGCATCGGCCAGCACGGCGGCGGCGGTGACGGCGACGGCGCCGCGGTCCAGCCACGTCCCCATGGCCACCGTCACCTCCTGCCCCTGGCGCACTAGCCAATTGCGGGTGAAGGCGGGAGTGATGCGGCCGCCGATGATGGCGATCAGCAGCACCAGCAGCTCCACCCCCAGGCGGGCCGGCGTCTGCGCCAGCGGGTTATCGAACAGCGCCAGGGCATCCCCCAGCGACAGCACCTGCAGCAGGCCGAGCAGCGTCACCACCGCCACCACGCCCAGATTGCGCGGCTGGCGGGCGGGCACGATCTGGCGGGCCAGCGTCACCGCCAGGGCGAGCGGAAACAGCGCGTCCACCGCCAGCACCAGCGGCGCCGGCAGCCAGGCGGAGAAGCCGACCGCCAGCCGCCCGGCCAGCCACACCGCCGCCAGCCCCGCCAGCGGCAGGCCGCGCACCGGGGCGCAGCCGACCCAGTTGGGCACGGCGGTGAGCAGGAAGCCGGCGACGGCGGCCAGGCCGAAGCCGAACACCATCTCGTGGGCGTGCCACTGGAACGGCGGCAGGGCGATGGACAGGACGGCGAAGTCGGCCCCGTTCAGATGCACCGCCAGCCAGACCAGCCACAGCGCCATGGCGGTGATGCCCCAGGCGGCGGCGGCCAGGAAGAAGATGCGGAAACCATAGGTCAGGACGGCGGGCATGGTGCGGATCCTCCTTCCCTGTCAGCCGCGCAGGGCGGCGTGGCGGGCCGCCAGGATGGCGTCGTCGTCGCTGTCGAGGATCTGCGCCAGGGCGGCCAGCAGGCCCATTTCCTCCTTCTGGATGTGGAACGTCTCGCGCTCGATCAGATCCTGCGCCGTGCCGCGGAACAGGCGCCAGTCGGCCGCCGTCATGGTGCCGGCCAGCAGGCTGCGGCAGCCGTCGCGCACCTCGGCGGCAAGGGGGCGGATCTCGTCGTGCTCGCCGCTCAGCATGTCGACCATGAAGGTGGCGCCGGCCTGGGCGATGAGGGGGAACAGGTTCTCCTCCTCGAAGGCGAAGTGGCGGGCGACATCGTCCTCCAGCGCCGTCGCCACCGCCTCCAGCGCCGCCTGCACGGCGGGGTCGGAGACGTCGGGCAGGCCGCTGCGGTCGGTCAGCCGCTCCAGCCCGTCGAGCGCCGCCAGGGTGGACTGGTGCTCGCCGTGCAGGGCTTCGCCGGTGCGGGTGGAGCCGAAGAAGGTGTTCATGAGTGACTCTCCGAAGGACGCGGCATGACCGGCAGCGGACGCGGCGGCGGCGCCGCCTTGGGACCGGAGCCCTTGGGCCCCACGGTCAGGCGATGGCGACGGGCCCGGCGGGCCACGGTGATGCCGTAGACAAGGAAGGATGCCGCCCCCGCCGCCCCCGCCACGCCGGCCGCCACCGCCAGCGGCGGCAGGGCCAGGACCACGGCGGCCAGCAGCAGCCCGAGGGCGAGCGGATGGCAGACTGTCGACAGCCTCAGCGGCACGTCCCACACCAGCGCATTGGCGGACATCGGCCGGGCGCAGGTGCGGACGGTGTGCATGGAGGCCAGGAACGGCAGGATGCGCTGCAGGATGCCGAGCAGCAGGGTCAGCAGCCAGCCGGGCAGCAGCAGCACGCCGAAGGGCTCGGGCTCCAGCACGCCGGCGTAGACCAGGGCGCCGGCGACGATGGACAGCGGCAGCAGCGCCCACGAGGCGCGTATCATCACGAACGACAGGCCGAGCTTGCGGCGCATGCGCTTCGCTACCGTGCGCAGCATCAGGCGCACATGCAGCAGGGCGGCGACGAAGCCGGCGACCATGCCGGCCCAGACGGCCGCCGGCACCGCCAGCAGCAGACCGCCCGCCGCCAGCGACAGGCCGAGGGCGGCCAGCGCCAGCACCGGGCGGCCGCTGCCCGGCGGCGGCGGCTCGGCCACCGCCAGCATGGGCACCAGCACATGGCTGAAGCCGACCACCAGGAAGCCCATGAAGCCGTAGGCGGCCAGCACCGCATGGGTGGCCGCGGCGGCGGCATGGTCGGGCAGCAGGGAGAGGCGGTAGTCATGCGCCAGCAGCCCGCCCAGCACCACCACCGCCAGCAGGCAGACGAGCGCCAGCCACACCGCCGGCAGGGTATCGGCCAGAGCGGAGGCCCGCGCCCGCAGCAGCAGGCGGGCCAGCAACACGGCGAACAGCACCAGCCCGACCACCGCCGCCCCCGCCCCCGCCACCATCAGCGGCACCAGGAAGCCGAGGAAGCCGGCCACCAGCAGCACCCCGCCGCCGCCGACGGCGGCGAGTACCAGCCAGCCGAGCAGCGGCGGCGGCGCCGTCTGCTGCGTCGTCACCGGCAGGATCTGCAGCACCGCGCCAAGGGCCGTCGTCACCAGCACGCCAAGGGTGAGGGTATGCACCGCCGCGAGGCCCGGCCCCGGCCCGCCGACGGCGGTGACCTCGGCCGGGAACAGCACAGCGATGCCCCACAGGGCCAGATGCGCGACCAGCGCCAGACCGAAGAACGCAACCGGCACCAGGGGATGCAGCAGGCGCTGCTCCGCCCCCGCCAGGGGCACGACGGACATCAAAGCCCCTCCGGCGCCAGGCGCAGGACCGTGTGGCCCGGCGCCTCGGCGACGATCTCGTAGGTCCAGCCGCGATCCTCCAGCTCGGGGATCAGGTGGACGGGGAACTGCGGCACATGCACCATCAGCGTCTGGGCATGGGCGCCGCCGTCGAGGAACCGCAGCACCTCCAGCATCGGGCCGGGGGGCGGCAGGCCGCGCACGTCCAGGTGCAGGCCGTCCTCCTCGATCCAGAACTTGCGCGGGGCATCGGGCTCCGCCTGCGGGTCCGGCTCCGGCTCCGCGGCCGGCTCCGGCTCTGCCACCGCCGCCGCGCAGCCGCCGGCGCGCAGGAAGCGCACGCGGAAGCGGCCGTCGGCCAGGGTCTCCACATGGTTCTGGAAGCCTTCGCCGGTCAGCAGGTCGCGCAGCGGCACCGGGTCGAAGGGCGCCACCACCACCATCCCCCGGCCGGCTTCCACCGTCGCGGCGGTGCGGGTGAGCACGCCGAAGGGATCGCCGCCCCCGGCCAGCAGGCGGCTGACGTCGATTTCCGCCACCGGGTCGGCATCGACCGCGGCGACCCAGTCGGGGCGGGAGAGGATGGAGGCAGTCATTTGCGGCCTTCCTTGGCGGGCGCGCGGCCCGGACACGACATGATGAACAGGGCGCCGGCGGCCATCAGGCCGGCTGCGGCGGCAACGCCGGCCAGCGGCGCGGCGGAAAAGGCGATCAGGTGGACCAGGGTGGCGGCCATCATGGCCAGGGCGATGACCTTGGCGTGGACGGGGATCACCCGGTGCGCCCGCCAGTCGGCGAGGATGGGGCCGAAGCGCGGATGCGCCTCCAGCCGCGCCGCCAGGGCGGGACTGCCCTTGGCCAAGGCCCAGGCGGCCAGCAGCACGAAGGGCGTGGTCGGCAGCACCGGCAGCACCACGCCGGCCGCCGCCACCGCCAGGAAGATGCCGCCAAGGCCGGTCCACAGGGTACGGCGGAGGGTCATGGCGGCAGTCCTTTCCCGGCAGGAGGTCAGGGTTCAGGCGGGCAGGCGGACGGTCAGGCGGCGATCCGCAGGTCGAGCCGGCGCCAGACGGCGGCCAGCGCCTCCACCAGCCGGCGCATCTGCAGGTCGTCGTGCTGCGGGCTGGGGGTCAGGCGCAGGCGTTCGGTGCCGCGCGGCACGGTGGGGTAGTTGATGGGCTGGATGTAGATGCCGAAATCGTCCAGCAGCATGTCGGTCGCCAGCTTGCAGCGCGCCGCATCGCCCACCAGCACCGGCACGATATGGCTCGGGCTGCGCATCACCGGCAGGCGCCATTCCCGCAGCAGATGCTTGAGGGTCGCCGCCCGCTCCTGGTGGGTTTCCCGCAGGGAGGGGGTGCGCCGCACCACCGACACGCTGGCCCGCGCCGCCGCCGCCACCGCCGGCGGCAGGGCGGAGGAGAAGATGAAGCCCTGGCCGTAGGAGCGGATGGCATCACAGATCTCCGGCCTGGCGGCGACATAGCCGCCGACCACGCCGAAAGCCTTGGCGAGGGTGCCCTGGATGATGTCCACGCGGTCCATCACGCCGTCGCGCTCCGCCACGCCGGCGCCATGGCTGCCGTAGAGGCCGACGCCGTGAACCTCGTCAAGGTAGGTGAGCGCGTTGTAGCGCTCCGCCAGGTCGCAGATCTCGCGGATGGGGCCGAAATCGCCGTCCATGCTGTAGACGCTTTCGAAGGCGATCAGCTTGGCGCGCTCGCGCGGCTGGGCGGCCAGCAGCCGTTCCAGGTGGTCGAGGTCGTTGTGGCGGAAGATCACCTTTTCCGCCCGCGAATGGCGGATGCCCTCGATCATGCTGTTGTGGTTCAGCTCGTCGGAGAGGATCAGGCAGTCGGGCATCAGGGCGCCGAGGGTGGACAGCGCCGTCAGGTTGGCGGTGTAGCCGGAGGTGAACACCAGCGCCGCGTCCTTGCCGTGCAGGCTCGCCAGCTCGCGCTCCAGGGCGACGTGATGGCGGCTGGTGCCGGAGATGTTGCGGGTGCCGCCGGCGCCGGCGCCGCATTCGTCCACTGCGGCGTGCATGGCGGCGAGCACCTCCGGGTGCTGGCCCATGCCCAGGTAGTCGTTGCTGCACCACACCGTCACCGGGCGCGGCTCGCCGTCGACGAAGCGGGTGGCGGCCGGGAAGCTGCCGGCCTGGCGGGCCAGTTCGGCGAACACGCGGTAGCGGCCCTCGGCCTTCAGCGCGGCGATGCGGTCCTGGAAGAAGGCGGTGTAGTCCATGGCGGCGGTTCCTCACGGCAGTGCGATCAGGCCGCCACCATGCGCGATGGCGCCGCCGCCGCCCTTGAGGTTGGTCAAGACCGGTCTTGATCGCAGTCAAAGCGGCGGCATCGCGGCGGCCACACCCTGACGGCACCCACCCATCCCATCCGGGAGGTTCCCGCCGCATGACCCGCTTTGCGTTTCGCTCCCCGCACGATCCGGTGGTGATCGTGGTCGGGCACGGTTCCGACACCGATGCCGCCGCCGCCGCCGCCACCCTCGCCGGCGCCGCCGAGATCCCCCCCCCC